>NZ_DJGW01000053.1:15727-16203 GCF_002432845.1 Sphaerochaeta sp. UBA5836 | reverse complement strand
TTGATTAACAGCATATCCTTTGAGGAGATACTTTTTCATGATTGATGTTGCCCACTTTCGAAAGGCAACACCCCTTCTTGATTTTACCCTATATCCCACCGAAATGATTACATCAAGCGTGTAAAATGGTACAGGTTGCTTAACTCCAACAACACGCATTTTTTGCGTGTTGTTATTCCTCTCCAATTCATTATCTGAAAAAACATTGTTTATATGTTTCCTAATCGTTTTCTCATCCTTGTCAAAAAGTAATGCCATCTGATTGGCCGTTAGCCATACCGTCTCGTCCTCTGGAGAAAATGGAACTTCTATGGTCACTCCATCATCCATAAAAATTGCCAGTTCCATATGTTTCTCATTTTCCATCTACTTCTCCTTTAGGCTCGATTGCAATGTTATGAGCAATAGCAACCATACTTCGGAATAAGTATGACAAGTGCTTCATACGAGACATAGGGAACATACCAACCTATCGG
>NZ_DJGW01000053.1:6397-15626 GCF_002432845.1 Sphaerochaeta sp. UBA5836 | reverse complement strand
AGCAAGAGGGCCGGTTTCGGCCCTCTTGTACAAAGTCTGTGATTTTGTTTGTTTCTTACCAATTCCTCCATACAGTCACCTGGGTGACTGTATCGGAAGGACCGCTCTTGATCGCCCTGCTCAATACCGACGTACCGAACAGTATGCTTATCAGAAGGTAGACGGCCAGGAATATGCCTGCTCCTATCAACATTTTATTACTTCGCTTAAGCTTGGATTTCATTGCCAACCTCCTTATTGCGTGCATAGTGCTGTAAATCCTCCAAGGTGATGCCCAACGTCTCCATGGTGGAGAAGAGCTGGGGCAGCTCCCGCTTGATGAACTTCTCGCGACGCTGCTTGAGCACAAGAGAGCGTGCGTCCTTGGCGGTGAAATATCCGATTCCCCTCTGGTTCTCCAACGTGCCTTCCTCTTGCAGCATGGCATACGTCCTGATCACGGTGTTGGGATTCACCTCCAACTCCATGGCCATATCGCGTACCGAGGGAATTCGCTGCCCATCCTCCCATACCCTGTTGAGGATAAGGTCATGGATGTACTCGGCTATTTGCAGATAGATCGGAGAGAATGTATTAAACTGCATCTGTTGCCTGGACCTCCTCAACCCTGAAGTACGCAGTAACCAAACAGAATAGCGGCAAAACTGCGTAGTATAAAACATTGGTTATACCGGAGAACACCTTCAAAGCTGTGAGGGAGTTCTGCAGGTACCTGGAGTCGAAGTACATGAACGAATCAAACATCTGCATTGAAGAACCAAATTTGATGGCGAACACAATCCTGGTGAACAAAAGCGCCAGGGAACCAAGGCCGAGAAAGACTACCCCGACAGCCAGAACCGTCTTGATGAAATGTCCCTTGTGGAAGAATGTCGCGCCCAACAGGAATACCGAATTCCATACCCAGTACTGAGCCAACAGCGACCAAAGCTCATTGTCTCTGAACGGGTTGAACAAACCCATCGGACTGCCGAAAATCAGAAGCTGAATCGGCTCGGTCACCACACTGGTCAAGAAGAACAGCAGCGTCAAAGCAATCGGATAGCCAATAGTAGACACCAAAGCCTTGGACAAAAACTTCTCCAGATTCGTTGCAGGAAGCATCAACCAATTATGCTGGGCGTCCTTGCTGAACATATCCTCACTGAAAAGCATGCTGGTGGTGATGAAACCGCCGAGAAGCAAAAAGCCGGGAAACATTTCCGAATATACTTCCATCGGGAAAGAAGAACCGGTATACCGGGCCACCAGACTCTGCATGGTCTCAAAAGCAAAGAGCAGCAACACTATCACCAAACCATACGTCGAGTACTCTTTCTGACCGGTCTTCCACTCCCGCTTAAGCAATGCGAGCAATCTATTCATCGTACACCTCCCATAGTTCCCTTTGAGGTCTGGATAACCACATTGAACAGGGTTTCCAAGTCCAAAGGCTGCCCTTCAGATTCGTCGCCTCGCTCACTGAGCACCATCCAGCCGCCAAGCACTTTCTCCGTATACAGCGTGTTCTCCTTGCTGGGTTCGCTGGTGGTAAGGTTGAGGACATACTTGTCCGAAACACTGGCAACCGTGTCGTTGAAAATAACAGAACCGTCATGCAGGATGATGATCGGGTCGATTAGGTTTTCCATATCACGCACCTGGTGCGTTGAAATAATGAACGTCCTGTTCTCCGTCATCGCTGAAGCGACCGTCTGCCTGAACTGCCGTTTCGAAGGAATATCCAGCCCATTGGTAGGTTCATCAAGCATAAGCAGGGCGGTATTCGACGCAAGGCCGAAGGACAACAGGACCTTCTTCTTCTGTCCCAAGGACATCTGATCCAGTCGCTGGTTCAAATCAACATCGAAATCCTTGCAATACACACCAAACATCGTATGGTCGAAACGAGGATAGAAAGGACTGAGCATCGCCAGATACTCATTCGCTTTCATTTTCGGAAGCGGGAACTCTTCAGGCAGATAAAAAATCTCCTGCAACAGGGAGGGAGCCCTCTTTTGGGGGTTCTGTCCAAACACTTCAACCTTCCCGCCCTGTACGAACAGTTGGCCGCTGAGCAACTTGAGCAAGGTGGTCTTGCCCGCCCCGTTCTTTCCCAACAATCCGTAAATATTTCCCCTGTGAATCTCCAGATCCAAACCGGAGAACAACGGTTTGCTCTGGTATGAGAATGAGATATCGGTCATACGAACAACGACATCCCCTTCCATCCCATACCCTGATGATACTACTACTTCCTGGCTTGCCATGCATGCCTCCTAATCTGCTACTGTAATAGCTATCTAATACACCAATATTGTAATCATGTCCAGCCCTTTACCTTGAAAACCACACAATTTTTTCCCATTTTTTTCAGCATAGGAACTTTTTCGAAATTTCTAGACAATTGCCAAACTATCACTAGCAAATTTGATAAGAAGCTGGTAGTATCGTTTCTTGCGCATTGGCCTTCCAATGTGCAGACAAGAACATCCTTCACCTCTCTTGAGAGAGGGTGGGAAACACTTTATATGAAAGGGCTGGATGTAACATCCAGACAAAAAAACACCATGGTATAGAAGGAATAAGGGTAATGAACGAATCTACCAACCAATTCTATCTTGATCGTCAGAATCAAACCGAATCCAATGCACGCACGTATCCCCGAAAATTCCCCATCGCAATCAAAGAAGCCAAAGGCTCATACCTTATCGATGTAGAGGGCAATACTTACCTCGATTTCCTCTGTGGTGCAGGCACCCTTGCCCTTGGACACAACGACGATGAAGTAAACCAGGCGATGGTCAACCTTTTGACCAACAACTTTCCCCTTCACACCCTGGACCTCACCACCCCGATCAAAGATACTTTTGTTCAAACCCTTTTCAATCTTCTTCCTGAAGAGCTTAAAAACAACGGGAAAATCCAGTTCTGCAGTCCCAGCGGAACCGACGCAGTCGATGCGGCGATCAAGCTGTGCAAGACGGCAACCGGTCGCTCTTCAATCATCGCCTTCAGCGGCGGCTACCATGGAATGGGACACGGAGCCCTTGCCTTAACCGGAAATCTCAATGCAAAGAGCCAGGTCAACGGCCTGATGCCCGATGTACATTTCTTCCCCTACCCCTACTCCTATCGCTGCCCATTTGGTTTGGGTGGTGAAGCAGGAATCGACGCAGCCTGTGCAGTCTTCGAGCGCACGCTCAAGGACCCCGAAAGCGGTATTACCAAGCCTGCAGCCGTCATCCTGGAAACCATCCAGGGAGAAGGCGGCGTAGTACCCGCTCCCATTAAATTCCTGCAGACGGTTCGCCGTGTGACCAAGGAACTCGACATCCCCATGATCGTCGATGAAATCCAGTGCGGAATCGGCCGTTCGGGCAAGTTCTTCGCCTTCGAGTATGCCGATATCGTACCCGATGTCATCCTTGCATCCAAGGCGATCGGGGGATCGCAGCCGATGAGCGTAGTCATCTATCACAAGGATCTGGATGCCTGGCAGCCGGGTGCCCATGCAGGAACCTTCCGCGGCAACCAGCTTGCCATGGCGGCCGGTACGGTAGTCATGAAGCGGGTGAGCAAACCCGAGTTTTTGGCCGAAGTGATTGAGAAAGGAAAAATGATCGAGGACCACATGATAAAGTTGATGCAGGAAGTCTCCATCATCGGGGACGTCCGCAGCAAAGGCTTGATGCTCGGCATTGAATTCGTCGATCCCCTCGGGCAGAAAGACCAGCTCGGCTCTCTCCCCCAAAGCGGCGTCATTGCAGCCAAGGTGCAGAAAGAGTGCTTCAACAACCGCCTGATCATGGAAAAAGGGGGAAGGTACGGTTCGGTCATGCGCTGCCTGTGCGCTCTCAACGTTACCAAGGATGAGGTCAAGCTCATGCTCGATATCGCCGAGAAGGCAATCCGCAAGGTGGATGCAGATGTCAATTCCCACCGATAAGCTTCCGTATTTTTTCGGCAGTGACACCCGTTCGAAAGAGGCCTATCGCACCATCATCGACGATACGGTGCAAGCAATCACCGACTCGGTGACCGATGCCGGCGCTTATCAGGGCGCCAGCGTAAAGGATTTGCAAAACCTCATGCAGACCACCACGATTCTGCCGCAAACCGGCAATGGTTGGGATGCTGTGCTTGACGAGGTGAAGAAAACCATTCTTCCCAACTTCCTCAGGACCTGGTCCACCAACTACATGGCCCATCTGCACAGTCCTGCACTGCTTGAGTCGATCGCCGGCGAACTGATCCTGTCCACCTTCAACCAGTCGATGGACAGCTGGGATCAAGGTCCCATCGCGACCGAAGTGGAGGTAGCGGTAGTAAACGAGCTGTGCAAGCTGTATCAATTAGGAGAGGATGCCGACGGCGTCTTCACCTCGGGGGGCAGCCAATCGAATCTCAGCGCCCTGACGATGGCCCGTGATTGGTATTGCAACACGGTCCTTGGACACGACGTCAAGAAACTAGGCCTGCCCTCCTGCTATCAGAAGCTCAGGATCTACACTTCCGAAGTCTCCCACTTCTCCATGGAGAAGAGTGCACACCTGCTGGGCCTCGGCTACGATGCCGTTCGCAAGGTTCCGGTGGATGAGCTGTGCAGGATGGATGTGCAAAAACTAAAAACGATGCTTGAAGAGGATGTTTCTGAAGGACTGTTGCCCTTCTGCATCGTGGCAACCATCGGAACGACCGATTATGGTTCGATCGATCCGGTAGAGAAGCTGAGAGTTGTATGTGATGCATACAACCTCCATCTGCATGCAGACGCAGCCTACGGCAGCGGGCTGCAGCTTTCCCAACACTATCAACAGCGTTTGGGCGATCTCGGCTTGTGTGATTCCATCACCGTCGACTTCCACAAGATGTTTCTGCTGCCCATCAGCTGTGGAGCACTGCTGATAAAGAATCGCTCCCGATTTGAGGTGTTCACCCTGCATGCCGACTACCTGAATCGTGAAGAGGACGAGGAGGCGGGCTATACCAACCTGGTCGGCAAAAGCCTGCAGACAACCCGCCGCTTCGATGCCTTGAAGGTATGGATGGCTTTCCAGTGCAGGGGAAAGGACGGTTTTGCCTCCATCATCGACACCTGCATCGAGAATGCAGCCTACCTTGCGCAAGCCATACTCTCCAACGACCGGTTCGAGCTGGCCATCAAGCCCGAGCTTTCCAGTGTGGTGTTCCGCCTGAAGGGAAGCTGCGAGAAGAACAAGCAGGTACGAAGACAGCTGTTGCATCATCATCAGGTGGTCATCGGCCAGACGGTGTATCAGGGCAGGACATACCTTAAGTTCACCCTGCTCAACCCCTTGGTGACCCATCAGCATCTGGATGAGCTGCTCGCTTTCCTCGAGAAACTGGGTAGCAGCATCCAATAAAGTATGCAACCGTGCTCGAAGGGTCGAGGAACGAGGTTCTTCGACTCTTTTTTTCGAGAATTACCAACGATACAGAACAAGATAGAGCGAAATAGCAGAGAGGATGCTTAGCAGTGTTCCTACAAGAAAGTACTCGCAGAATGCTTGGGAGTCGGCAAGCTGCCTGCTTCGTGCGAATGTTTTTGCTGCAATGATCCAACCAATGACACCATATTCTCCGACTACCATCAGGATGACAAGAATAAGCCTTTCCAAGTAACCGATCACCTTCCCAGCCCCCTCTGTGCCTTCTCCGGGCATCGGCCGAAATCGCCCGAACAGCTCGGTGAACATGACCGAGACGGGTTTAGCCGCACAAAGCAGAAGGACGCTGATTCGTAGAACAGAAACCCAGCTCGGAGGCAGGAAGAACGTTACGTGGTACAGAATCGAAACGACAACGAGCAGGAGGATGTGGCAGAGTTGGTCAAGCATGAAAAGTATTGCCGTTTTGTTTGTACCTTTCTGCAGCAGGAATTTCAAAGCATCGAGCAAGGCATGTGAGACGGCAAGCACCACAAAGGCAGAAGGATGAGATGCAAGCAGCAAGGGAAGGAAAGCAAGGGAATACAGCAGTGAATGCAGCACAACTGCCGAGAATTGGTGCTGTCTTGCCTGGGCAAGCCTGTCTGTTTGCAGATAGTAATCACCTAAAACATGCATGCCGAGCATGGCCAGTAGTGCTGTACTCATGATTCAATACCTCCCAGGATTCGCTGCATGACCTGTTCCGTCTCCTTGCGTGTATCCAGAAATGCAAACCATCCCATGGCTTGTACTGTGTTGTTTACTTGCTGGGCGCTTAGGTTCATCTCTTTAGCCACCTGGGCTTGAGAGACTCTCTTATACCCGTGACTTGTCAGGTAGTGCCTGGCAAGTTCCAGTTGAGTATTTTTCCACTTCGAGGCAACCAGGTCCTGAAGCACCAGAACCTGGGTTACCAGCGTCTGGAGGTATTCGTATCGATTCTCACCAAGGCTTATTGCCATGGTGCGCGTACCATAGTAGTCCTCTTTTTTCACCTGCTGTAGAGCATTTCGTGCATTCCAGAATGCCGGACCATCGGCAAGAATACTATGCTTCCTGTCGATAGCCGTTTCAATGGCACCATACCCGAGACCCATGCGTATTCCACTTTTACTGGAGAGTGCATATCTGATGCAATCGCAAATTTCCAGGATGGGAGCTGATGAAAAAAACAAGCCCTGAAAAGCATCCCCTGCATTAACCATAAGAAAGGCGGCCATATGCTGCTCATACCTGCCGTTGAGTTCCCTCAGGGTATCAAGCAACAGCTCCTGCAGAGCTTTTCGGTCAGGCGACTGCCTCGATTGTCGTAAATCTCCTACCAACGCGTAATATTGCATATCGGTAGTATACCATAGGTTTTAGTATAAAATAAATATTTTTATGTTGTTTTATTCATTATCAATATATTTTAATTGATTTTTTATTTTTCTATACTTTTTTGTTGATATTAGACGTATTTATGCACATATGCCCCGAGTTTTCGATAACTGGAAACAAAATCCTCATGTGCGACCTTCTTTGGATCAAAGTGAAGCACCTTGAAGGTAATCTGGATGCAAAAGCCGATAAGTACAGCACTGAGCAGCGTTCCCCAACCCAGAAAACCTCCCAGAAGAAAGCCTACGGCGGTGACGCCCACTTCGATGGCTCCCCGGCAGGTGCCGACCGAAAACTTGGTTTTGCGTGAGAGCAGCACCATCAGGCTGTCCCGGGGCCCTGCCCCGAAGCCGGAGGAAATATAAAAATAGGAGGCCAGGGAGATGACAAACAAGCCTGCTATCAGCTGCACAATGCCCAGAACAGGATTGGACAGTTCAGCAAACAGACCACTGGCAAGCAGGATGTTCATAAACAGGCCTACAAACACCATGTTGCATACCGTTCCCAGACCCAGCGGCTCACCGAACAGCATGACTGCAATGCCGATGACCAAACCCACCAAAATGGTTACCGTTCCAATCTGGACTCCCATCACCTTGGCAATGCCGGCATGGAATACTTCCCACGGGGCATAGCCGATATGGGCCTGCATGGTGAGCACAATGCCCACGGCATACAGAAACAACCCGAAGAACAAGCGAAACAATCGAATCACTACAGCCTTCATACACTCCGCCTTGGCGCTACCATACCGAATACCAAGGAAAAAAGATAGCTCATATTACCAGAATCGCTTGAGGTTCTCGATTCTCACCACCCAGCCATCCTTTGGGAATCCCGGCGCATGGGCCGTCTCACCTTCCCAACCGCCGGCCATCAAAGCCAGGGCCAAGAGCAGGGCGCCATTGCCCGGCAGGTACAAAGGAAGGTCGGCTTTCGGCAGTTGGGCGTTGTGGCCGTTGGGCGTATAGGTGTTCTTGGGAGAGTCCATCAACAACAAATCCACTGCATCGGCGCTTCGGCCCAAACGGGCGGCGGTCATGGCCATGAGGGGGAAGTCCCAGCCCCAGAGCTCATTGAGCTTCCAATCCTTGAGCACCCGGTCCAGGGAGTTGTTCATCATGCGCCTGTCCACATCCCTGCCATCGAGCAGGCCGAGGCTGAAGAGGAGCGAAGGATGGTCGTAGGCAAAGGCGCCATAGGTATCCGGGCAATGCTGGTGTGCCAGGTAGACTTCTGCATCGTTGGGCAGAGGAGAGAGCTTTTCAAGTACTTGAAGCCAGTCTTCATCAACACTCCTGTCTGCCTCCTTGAGCAGGCTTACAGCCTCCTGCAGCGCCCATCGCCAATAGGAGAGCTCGAAGGTGGGATTCAGCGTTTCTTCAGGCCTGTGGTTCTCCTGCACCGGGATGAGGGGTGGGCCGAGGACATAGAGGCCTTGCTTTTCATCATATTGCAGGTAGTCGACCATGAAGGCGGCGGTAGCCTCAATGATCTCCGTCCACTCTTTGAGCAAGGCGGACTCGGGGTGGGTCTTTCTCAACAATGAAGCGTAGAAAATCGGATGAGGCTGCTGCCAACAGAGCAGCGTCCCGATGGACGATGGGCTGTCATTGCCGCTGGGATCGGTCATTTTCGGCCAACGGGCACCCCGGTAGCCCTGCACTCTTGCCCGCTCATAGGCACCATCGAGGATGCCGGCATACCAATGCAGTGAACGCTCAAGAAGCTCAGCCTGATTGAAGAGTGCAAAGTGGGAAGCATGCAACAGGTGCATTTCCAGATGAAATTTCCCATACCAGCTGTTGCAGGTAAGCCCGGTCTCAGGCGGCGGTGTTTCGCCGCTGCACTGGATGGCCAGCAAGTACCTGCTCAGCAACATCCTTCGCTGCAACTCCTTGCTTCGCTCATCAGAAGAGAGCGAAAAATCGATGAACGCGCCCTCAGTCCAAAACCGAGCCCAATGGTTTGCCGATAGAGCCTTGGCCTGGGCGAAGGAGCTGACTGTGCAATTGCCTGCTTCCTGCTTGAACAGAAAGCTGGCTTGCAGGACAAGGTTGGAGCTAGTAATCTCAAAGGCATGCTGGCTGGTCTGCTGCACACAGCATTGCATGCACGTGCCGATGTGAACCTCATACCGGCTGCTGTCCATGCTGCGTTTGATGACGTACTGATTGTTCTCCCCTGTTGCCAGGATGCTTGTGTGATCGTCGTCTCTTGTGTAGTCCGAGCCGCTGATGGTATGGGAAGCGTAGGGAAAGTGAACCACTACCGAAAGCAGGCCGTTTGCAATCAAAAGAGATTCTACACTGATTGAAATCTGGTCCTGGTGGGGGTGGCACACCGTCTGCACGCATACCCGTTCGCCTTGGTAGACAAAGGTGCTGGTGATCAGGCCGCTATAGAGATCGAGG
>NZ_DJGW01000053.1:5669-6279 GCF_002432845.1 Sphaerochaeta sp. UBA5836 | reverse complement strand
TCCTGGCCGGCGGGATCGGTCATGTAGCCGACCTTCCTGCCATTACAGTCATACTGCTTGAGCTTGAGCAGATCGTAGCGGGGCGTTTCCTTTCCCCTGTAGCTGTGCATGCCCCACGAGCTCATCGTGCACAAAGGGGTCTTGCCTATTCGATTATGCAGATAGGACTGCAGACCCGTGCAATCGACGGTATAGGTGAAATTTCCGTTCCCTACACTTAAGAATCCATCTGGATCATACGAGTGAATGTGTGGATTGTGCTCCTGCACGAGAAATCTTCGTGCTAGCGGCATACCAGTGCCCCCTGTTTCTCTTCCAAGGCCACAAAGAACGGCCTTTCATTGGGTGTTTTATTGGGACTGTGGTAGGTCAGATACAAGACTCCTTCAAAGGAACGGAATATCATACCATGGCCGCCGTCACACTGGATGAGAGGTTTTTCTTGCTGTACCCAGGGACCAAGCAGTGAGCCCGAAGTACTTCTGGCATAGCCCATGGCATAGCCGGCTTCTGAAACGGTTGACCAGAGCATCAGCAGCGTGCCGTCCTTGGTGCGGTGCAGAAAAGGCCCGTCGGTGACCCTGGCATCGACGATGCCTGTTCCATCCCG
>NZ_DJGW01000053.1:4850-5573 GCF_002432845.1 Sphaerochaeta sp. UBA5836 | reverse complement strand
GAGCTTGTTCATCCAAAAAGAAGGTGCCATCCAGACACTCCCAATCGGCAGGGGTGGCAGGTCTGTCGCCTAGGGGAACAAACGGCCCGAGAGGAGATGAGGAGACAAGAATCTGTGTTCCCCGACGCCGCACATCCGACTTGAAGGAGGCAAACAGATAGTACTTGTCCTGATAGAGGTGCACTTCCGGAGCCCAGAAATTGTGGGTTCCCCAAAATCCGGCCGGCGGGGTGAAAATTACAAAAGGTCCTTCCCAATGCACCAGATCCGTACTTCGATAGGTCTCAAAGCCTACACCCTTCGCTTTCCAGGGGTCCTTGTCGGTCGTTCCATACAGATAATAATAGTTCGACTTCCAGTCGGCGAGAATGAACGGGTCACGCATTTGAATCTCTTGTAGGTGCATTGCAAGTACTCCTTTTCCAAGCAAGTATACCTTACCTTGCTATACCTGCAAAGGGCGATTGCGTGCCCGTTCACAGAAGAAACCTACTTCTCGAATGCAATGGTGTGGGAAGCGTACACCGCATGTTTACTTCTCAAGTCATCTTTGGTGCCGCAGGCAAGAATCGTTCTGGGTTCACGATCTCCTGCATAAAAACTTTAGCGTCGTGGGAGTACCGCTCTCCTGCTGATTGTCTGGCTGGACAGGGCATCGAAGCCGATGACGATATGAGGTCCCTGCAGTTCCTGCACGACGGCATACTCCTCATTTCCAAAGAC
>NZ_DJGW01000053.1:4055-4784 GCF_002432845.1 Sphaerochaeta sp. UBA5836 | reverse complement strand
GGAAGAGTGTGTGCTCATTGATCGGCTGTCGGGTTTTACGGTCTGCAAACCCAAAACCCTGCTGATACAGCACTGACTGCCCGTCGGTGATCATAACGATCCCCGACAGGTCGGTCATGGGAATGATGGCTTTGAAAACCTCATTCCCTCCTAGATTACAAAGTACCCGATTCCTTCGTGGTCGTACTTCTTCTTCACCAACTGGAGGGCTTGTTCAATACCGGATAACGTCTCATCCTGACAATACATGATGAGAATGAAATTTTCTTCAGGCCAGACATCGTCTCCGAGCTTGGGAATGGTGTTGCCTTTCCCATGGGCGGTGGGGATGATGGTATAGTGCATGGGTACCTCATAGTGCTCGAGGGCTTCCAACACATCGTCAAGAATAGCTTGGGCTGCGATTATTTCCACCCTTCTCATCTCACACCTCCTCCAGGTAATTCTCAATTCGTTCGATATCCTTCTTCTGCTTATCCTTGTTGAAGAGGGCATAGAGGACCGGAGTGAAGTAGATGGTCATCAGCGTGCTGACCGTCATGCCTCCGATGAGGGTCTGACCGATCGGCTGGATCTGTTCAGCTCCCTGGCCACCGAAGAATGCAAGCGGAATCATACCGAAAATGGTGGTCAAACTGGTCATGAGTATCGGCTTGAGCCGGTTTCCACCAGCTTCAATACAAGCGCTTCGGACGGGAAGTCCTCGCTTTCGGAGCAGGTTGATGTATT
>NZ_DJGW01000053.1:0-3972 GCF_002432845.1 Sphaerochaeta sp. UBA5836 | reverse complement strand
CCCACCATCATCAGCGGCATGGAAAGCAGAACGATGAAGGGGTTCTTGAACGACTCGAAGAGACTTGCCATGACACCGAAGACCAAGACTATGGCGAGTGCGAGAATCAGGCCGACTTGACTGAACATGGCCGTCATGTCGGCAAAGTCACCGCCGTACTCGATGAAAACCTCGTCAGACAGCACCAATTCTTTTTCCAAAAGGGCTTTGATATCCGATTCAGCCTGACTTACCGCATAATTGGGGGCAAGACCGCCGACCACATGAACCGTTCTCATCTCGTTCTCACGACTAATCGATACCGGACCTGTGGAGCGTTCAATGGTAGCCAGGTTATCCAGACTTATCTTCTCTCCGAGCGAATTACGGATGAAGATTCGATTGAGATCGAGCTCGCTGGAACGGTCTGCCTTATCAAGCATGACGACCACATCGGTGTCGCTGCCGTTCTTCTTGAGCTGGGTTGCAGTAATACCGTTCACGCTGTTGCTGATCTCTGTAGCGATGGCTTGCATCGTCAGGTTGTAGGCGTATGCCCGTTCACGGTCGATGGTGATTTTCAACTCGGGCAAGCCCTTGTTGAAGTCGGTCCTGATTTCGGTAATACCCTTGAGATTCTCATCGATCAGGTCGCGAATCTTTTCTGCAGTTTCCACGGCGAGATCAAGATTGTCACTCTTGACCGCAACATCGACCGGATTCAGGTTGCCAAGACCCATGGACATCTGGCTGAACGAGAAACTGGCCGCTGGATAGAGATTGAAGTAACGCCTCAACTTATCCTGCACGATTTGCATGGTATCGGCACCTTCCTCATCGAGCAGGGATATCTGCAGTGATCCTGAGTTCGTTCCTCCGTTGCCGAACATTCCTCCGCCGCCGGCGGTGACTGTAATGTCCTTGTATCCCTTGATGTCTTGCTCGGCTTTAGCATAGAGATCCATCAAGATGCTCTCCGTTGTCGCAAGGGTTGTCCCCTCTGGAAGGGTGACGCTGAGGGTGACTGAAGTCTCGCTCATGGTTGGATAGAGAGACTGAGGCATCGCCTGAAACGCTTGGAACGTAAGGACCAAAATCATGACTACCAGGATGAGCGTAAGCCATTTGTAGTCAATCAACAAGGCGAGAGTGCGCTTGTAAGCCCGGTCGAGCGCGTCAAAAGCAGCCTCGGCCTTATCATCAATGAACCTGAGCAGGCGAATCTTCAAAGGCTTTTGCTTGCGGGTATAGAGTCTCACATAGGAGCTGGTGAGAACAGGAACCAAGGTCACCGACACCACCAGCGAGGCCAAAAGGCTGATGATGATCGTAGCGGCCATCGGGGTGATGATCTCCCCGAGCATCTCCAGGTTGCTGCGAAGGAGCACCATCGGCACAAAGACACAGACGGTGGTAAGCACCGATGCGGTAATGGAGACGATCATCTCCTTGGTGCCTAGGATGGCGGCGGCATGCAGTTTTGCTCCGCGTTCACGATAGCGGAAAATGTTCTCCAGAATAACGATGGAACTATCCACCGTCATACCTAGCCCCAAGATCAGGCCGGTGAGCGTCATCAGGTTCAACGAGTAACCCATGAAGAACATAACCAGCACGGTGAGGAGCATGGAAACCGGTATCGAGATACCGATGATAAAGGTGGACCTGATGCTTCTGAGGAAGATGAAGAGGACCACCATAACCAAGACTACGCCGTAGAGCAGGCTTTCATAGACGGTGTTGATCGTCGACTCGACCATCTCGGTGGTGTCAACGATGACTTCAAGGCTCATTCCCTTGGGCAGTTCCTTGTTCAAGTCCTCAATGACTTCCTTCACGTGCTTTGCCACTTGCACGCTGTTGGCGTCGGACTCTTTATTGACCGACAGGTATACCCCGCTCTCTCCGTTGATGTACACCTTGCTGGTTGCATCGCGGTAGGAGAACGAGACAGTGGCAATGTCCTTGAGGCGAACGACATTGGAACCGATGACATTGCCTTTTGCATCATACTTGGGATAGGCGGCCACCATGGCATCCTCTATCTGTTCGATGGAGGAGAATTGTGCATCGGTGCGAAGCAAGTAGGAAAGGTCCCCTTCGATCAACGTCCCCGCCCCGATCTGGAAATTCTGTGGGTTGAGGGTGTAAGCAACCTGAGAGAGGGTGAGTCCGTAGGCTTCCAAACGGTTTTGGTCGATGGCGACTTGGACGTATGAGTCCTGTCCGCCATTGATGGCAGTTGAGGAGACGCCTGCCACTCGCTCGATACGATTTTGGACCACATCCTCCAGCACTGAGCGCAGCTCATTGGCATCATGACCGTTGGAACCCTTGAGCGCGATGTTCATAATCGGCACCATGTTGGTGTTCAGCTTGAAAATGGTGGGTTTGGAGGCATCAACGGGGAATATATTGGTATAGAGGCTGAGGTTGTCGTTTATCGATTGGCTTGCCTTGTCCAAGTCGGTGCCATAGGCAAACTCCAACATAACCATCGAAATACCTTCCGATGAAGTTGAACTGATTCGCTTGATCCCTCCCACATTGGAGACGGCACTCTCGATGAGCTTGGTGACCCTGCTTTCCATGGTTTCGGGACTTGCCCCGCGATAGGAGGAGTAGACGACGACCATCGGAAGATCCATCTCAGGAAAGAGTTCGACCGACAGGTTGGGATAGATCACCAAGGCTAGCACCGTCAACAGGATGTAGATGATGATGATGGTGGTGGGACGGCGTACTACGGTATTGGTTAGACTCATGCTTGCATTCCTTACTGAAGGATACGCACCAGCGTACCCTCGGTCATCAGACTCTGCCCTTGTACAATCAAGTTTTCACCGATGGTGAGGCCTGCGGTGATTTGCACCTGGTCACCGACCTGCAATCCCACCTCAACCAGGTTCTTCTTTGCGAGGCCGTCGGAACCAACAGTGAATACATAGGCCTGGCTGCCTGAATACAGCAGGGCTGAACGAGGAATGGCTATAACCTGCTCCAGGCGTTCAGTATTGAGGACTACCGAGGGGAACATGCCGCTTTTCACTTTGCGATCGGGATCCTGCACCTTCAGCGTAATCTCCAAGGTCCTGGTGGCTGGGTTGAGAACAGGACTGAGTCTGATTACTTCCGCTTCAAAGACTTCGCCGGGGAAGGCTTTGAAGGTCATCTGTGCTTTTGTCCCGACCCCAACGGTTCCAATATGCCTTTCTGCGATATCCATCACCACTTCCAGGTCCTTGAGCAAACCGATGCGGGCAATGGGAGCCTGCATGGAAACTACAGAGCCTTGTACGAAGGGCAGCATCAAAACTGTCCCGGAAGCCGGGGCTTTGATCACACTCTCCTTGTACGTGACTCCTGCACGGGAGGGGTCGACGGTTGCGATGACTTGGTCCTTCTCTACCGTCTGTCCAAGCTTCACGGCAAGCGAGGTGAGCGTACCAGCCACTTCGCTGTAGACGTCGATGGAGGATGGGTCGACTACATTGCCGTTTCCGACAATGGTATTCTGCAGATCAACAGGTTCCAATTTCATCACCCGAACGCTCACCGCTACCGGACCTTCATCGGCCGCCACCGTGGGAGCTGGCTGAAGCGACTTCAGGTACTTGAAGGGATTGACGACCACCAAGACGGTGGCAAGGATAATGAGGACTATCAGGACGATAAGTCCTGCAATATGTTTTTTAGAATACTTTTGCTTCATACTTACATCAACTCCTTGGTGCGATACTCGTGTTGGATATTCAAATCATAAATAAGGTCGATCAGGGAAGAAATATATTGGAACTGGAGAGCAAGAACTTGTTGCCGGGCCCCGAGCAAGTTGTTCTGGGCTTCCTCCAGCGCCACTCTTGTGATATAGCCGCTCTCATACTGAATAAGGTTCATCATGTAAACTTTCTCGGTGAGCTCCAAACTCTGATTTGCAAGCTCTGCCTGGGATGCCAGCATGTTCAGGTTCTGTACCTGCCCTACTACACTCAC
>NZ_DJGW01000054.1:10361-20394 GCF_002432845.1 Sphaerochaeta sp. UBA5836 | reverse complement strand
ACACTTATTTTTCTCAATGGTATTGACTCTTTGTCCGATACCCCGTAGGCTGAAGGAGCTTAGACTTTGTGTTCCTTTTTGCTGACGATCCTATCTTTGTAGCCATGCTGCTTGACTTCCATGCACTTCTGACGGGTAATCGATCGAAACTGTACCAAACTCCTAAGACACCCACAGAAAGCAGGCAACGACCTGCGCAAGGAAATTATCATGGCAAAAAAAATTTATGTAGGAAACATGAGCTACCAGACTTCTGAAGAGGCTTTGTACTCTTTGTTCGCACAGTACGGCGACGTAATGAGCGCCCGCATCATCATGGATCGCGACACCAACCGTCCCAAGGGCTTCGCCTTTGTTGAGATGGACGACGATAGCGCAGCAGTTGCAGCAATCAGCCAGCTTGACGGCCGTGAGCTCGATGGAAGAAACCTCAGGGTCAACGAAGCCATCGCAAAAGAAAGAACCGAACGCAGACCTTCTTACAACAGGTACTAGACTTTACATCAAGCAGCAGAGGGAGCCCGGAAGGGCTCCTTTTTCATGCAATGAGCCCAATCATACTCCACCGGAGAGTCTGCACCACGACAGTCATGATTGTGTAGGAGAAAGCCTTCCTACCTTCCAATGGGAGAGCCAAGTACGTAGGTTGGCTCGACCCATGTACATCTCCTGTTCGTATCAGCTTCTGCTGAATGCTCTTGACAGATACGGATAAAGACTACACAATTCATATTGTTGCATGCAACAATATGGAGGATTTCTATGGCAAAAACCATTCTTGTCACCGGCGGCGGCAGAGGCATTGGACGAGGCATTTGTCTCACTCTTGCATCCAGCGGCTTTTCCGTACTCATCAACTATGCTGGAAACGAGGTAGCTGCCCGAGAGACACAGCGGCTCTGCAACCAGGCTGCCATCGATTCCGACCAGTCCTTCCCTATCCTCAAAGCCGACATCTCCGACACCCAAGAGCGAAACCAGCTCATCGAGCAGGCATTCGCAGCAACCGGTTCCCTCGACGGCTTGGTAAACAACGCCGGCGTTGCTCCCTCGCAGCGGGCGGACCTTCTGGATATGAGCGAAGAGTCTTTCGACCGCCTGATGCATATCAATCTCCGTGGTCCGGTTCTGCTTACCCAGCAAATCGCCAACCACTGGAAACAAGCCGATGCACTGCAGGGCAAAACCATCATTTTCATCACATCGGTCTCCGCTGCCATGGTCTCGGTAAACCGCTCTGAATACTGTATCAGCAAAGCAGGCCTCGGCATGGCAGCCTCGCTGTTTGCTGCAAGGCTCGCCGGTGATGGAACCCTTGTATACGAGATCAGGCCGGGTATTATCAAGACCGACATGACCTCTACGGTACAGCAGAAATATGATACCCTCCTGGAGCAGGGAATCGTCCCGCAAATGCGCTGGGGCCTGCCCGAGGACATCGGCAGAACGGTGAATTCACTGCTGCAGGGGGGGCTGCCCTTCTCCACCGGTACGGTCATCACCGTCGATGGCGGGTTGGCCATCCCCAGACTATAGGAGATGAAGACCGCTCTGATACTCCTTCCACACCTGTTCAAACCAAAATGACTCAGATGGAACGGCTCTGCATTGGTCAAACCGATGACAGAGCTTTTTTTGTGCATCAAGGTAGAGGACCTGCATCACCGACCGAAGCTGTACTTTCTCTTCCTTGATCCTGTACTGGCCGGCAAGCGGATGGGCTTCCCTGCCTGCCGAGTCAACCACAAGATAAGAACCTCTGCTGCCTCCTTCCTGTTGGATATAGTGGTCGATTGCAGAGAGGTACCAAACCTGGGCTATCAGCATATGCCGCAACCTGAGAGCCTTGGCCAGAAGTTCGACAGGAACCGACAGGTCTTTGCCAAAAGCCAGTTGCTGGGCTTTCGCCTCCAACAGGGCCTTCTGCACCAACTCTTTCCTGCGGATTGGACCGGCAAAGTTGGACATCCGCCTTTGCAAGGTGGAAAGTTGCTCATCCAACAGATACTTTGCTGACTGCAAACTATTGTGCTTTGGAGAAGCCACCCACGAAGAAACCGTACCAACCAGCTCCTTAAGCTGGCTTTGTATTGGCTCTGAGAGTGAAACGTCATGCAGAGAATCCCTGCTTGCTGCGATGCGCTGGGCTGCACGGAGTGCTCCGACCTGGCCGGCATTCAAGGCACTCCCGCCGGGACGGCTCACCCCATGGCTGCCATTCACCTCACCGATGGGATACAAACCCTTGATGTTGGTGGATTCCCACCAGATATCGCTGTATAGTCCGCCGTTGTTGTGCTGGGCGCAGACATCGATTTCCAGCAGTTCATGCTGAAGGTCGATGCCGTGCTTTGCATACAGGTCGACAGCAGCCGTATTGAGCAACTTCAGCCGTTCAAAGGGGGTTTCAGCCCAAGCCTTCGAGGCGTCAAGGTATCCAAGCGCGGTGGGATGAACACAATGTCGGCTGAACGGAGACCATGCAGGATTACCCACGATATTGCTGGAGTAATCCAGAAACACCCTCCGACCTTTTACCTGTGTCTCATGGTAGACCAACAAATCGATCAAGGAAGAACCCTGGTCGAAGACCTTCGCCGCATCGAAGGGCCACTGATACCCCTTGAGGAACACAGCGTTGGTCAACTCTTCCCAATTGTTGAAATAGGGAAGTAAAAAATCAACTGGATTGTTGCCTCTTCGGTCTGTACTGATGTAACGAGGAAGCACCTGCTGGTAGCTGCCTGAAAGATTCCATCGGAACTTCGTACTTGCAATCCCGAACTGAGATTCCGTCAGGTTGACAGCCTCCGCCCCGATTTCCATCGCCAGGCCTATACTGCCCACATGCACACGGGGATAGACAGAGGCGGCATAGAAACCGGCAGGGCCGCCGGTACCCAGCACCACGTACTCGGAAAGAATGACACAGAGTCCGTGGTTTTCATTGTGCACTTCTTGCTTGTTCAGCACTACAGCCCCGACCATGGCGTGATTCTCATCGGTAAGCAGCCGAACAACATCACAGCGGTCCCACAGGGGGATGTTGCATTTCTCAACTTCGGCATGCAATACACGCACCATCTCCTTGGAGGTATACGGCCCGAGGCTGATGCCCCGGTTGCTCGGGTCGTGGTCGGTCTTGTAACCGGTGTACCCGCCATAGCGGTTGCTTGGAAAGTTGACGCCCAGGCTGACCAGGTTGTAGAAAGCCCTCAATGAGTTTTGGGCTTCAACGAAAGCCATATCACCATGCACAGATCCGCCTCTTGTGTACGACTCAACCATGGAATATGGCGAGTCGGGAATGGGGCTTGCATCACTGAGGCGGTAATAGGTTTGCTTGTCGCTGCCGGTATTGCGGCTGGTGCCACCCTTGCTGTTGTCGGTGACAATAACCATGTCGTGTACGCCCATTCGCTTGAGGTGAACGGCGCACGACAGGGATGCTGCCCCCGATCCAACTATCAAGGCTTTGGTGCGATACACCGGGATCATATGCCCCAATACAGACCACGTTGCATGTAAGTGCATCATTCAGATGGTTTCTCCTACAATGTACGGTCCTTCCAAAGCTTTCTGAATGGGAGCCTGCGAGCGATCGATGATGCGTGAACTCAACCAGAGGCCCGCCTCCATCCCCAAGGTACGGAGCGAGAACTCTATGGTATCGATGCGTTGGTCCATCAGCTGGAGCATCGGAGAGTTGTCGAAGCCGGAAAGGGAAAAGCGATCGGGAACCTGCCAGTTTTGGTGTAGGGCTGCTTGATACAAGGAAACTGCCATCAGGTCATTGAAGCAGAGCACTGCATTGTATGAGCGCTCCTTGAGAGCGGGAATCACTTTGGAATTCAGCTCTGTCAGGGAATCGACCATGATCACATCCAGATCCGGGTCGAAGCTAATGTGACGTCTTTGGCAGGCTTCGATCACACCCTGCTCACGCAGGGCGCTGACTGATGGTAGCTGGGAAAAGCCGATGAAGCAGGGCTTGAGACTGTCCTTTCGCTTCTCATACATAGCACCCACCAGCTTGTCCATTCCACTCAGGTTGTCCACCAGGACATAGTTGTGTTCCGGATTTGAACGGTTGAGCATCAAAAAAGGAACACTACGATCTTCCAATAGTTCTTCTATCTGCACGGAAGGTTTGGTGAAAGCAAAGATACATCCATCGATGTCTCCGAGCTTTTTGGAGTCAAAAAGAGATGCATCGCCATCGTTCAGACTGGTTATAATATTGATCCGAGTCTCTCCGAAACCCTGTTGAACTCCTTCCAAAAGTTCTGCAACATCATAAAACAGGTGGATGTAGCTGAACTTTGCCATCGGAAGGAAAAGACGGATGGTGATGATGGCCCTACCCTTTTGCTTCTTGATGGAACGCTTTTCGTAGTGCATCTCTTCGGCTGTACGAAGGATCAGCTCCCGCTTCTCCTCACTGATCAGAGAGGAGTTGTTGAGAACCCGTGAAACGGTACTGGGTGAAATATCCAGTGCCTTTGCAATGTCGTAGACCGTCACTTTCTTTGCCATCATCACCCTGCATCAGTTAAGGGAGGGGTAGATTATGCAACCTACCTCCTCTTGCTTGATCATCAATTTGGAACAACCCGAACATAACTTACAATAATCCACCTCATCGCCGAGGGCAAGTCGCTTCGGGAACAAGGGATCGGAAAGTGTCTGCCGTCCCCACCCTGCAAAATCGGCATATCCGAGCCTGATATTGCTCTCTGCCTCGCGTACCCCTTCCTCCTGCAACACCGAGTAAGCTGAGCCGAACACCATCATCCGGTCCCCCACCAAAGCCTTTGCACGGCGGGCGTAACGGAACTGATGCAGGTAGAACCACTTCGATGTTGCTGTCGGCCGGGTGATCTCGCTGGTCACTCCTGGAATTCCTGCCGAAACATTGACATAGTCCATGCCAAGGTCGGCCATCAGAGAGATGACGAGGTCCATCTCACATAGGTCTTCCACGGCGTCGCTGGCCGAGGCCGTACCACAACCGCCTTTTATGCCTTCCCAGTAGGAGATTCGGCTGCCGATAATGAAATCCTTGTTGGTAAGGCGTGTCTTGATTTGGGGAATCGACTCGGCAAGGAAGCGGGTGCGGTTCTCAAAAGATCCTCCCCACTTGTCGGAACGCTGGTTGCCCGGCCTGAGCATTTCACAACCCAGATACCCATGGCACATCTTAAAGTCGACACCATCGGCACCGGCAGCCTCGCTTAGCAAGGCTGCTTCTATGAACAGGCGCTGAATCTCATCGATCTCTTCGGTGGTCAGCAGGTGCTCCCAACTCTCGGCCTTGTACAAGGCGGTGGGACGAGAAAAGTCACGTCCACTCTTGCGTCCGGAGTGGGTCACCTGAAACAGAACCAAGACATTGGGATCGGCTGCTTTCATCGCTTCCACCAACGCCTTGAGGCCGGGAAGATTTTCAGAGTTGATCACCATCTGGTTCTTGCGTGCAAGCGCATCATCTGCAACCGCCAAGGCTTCAATGACGATTACACCCCACTTGCCCTCGGCAAGCTTTGCATACCGTTTGATGGCCCGATCGGAGACTTTGCCCCCGACGGCGTCATTGCCTTCCATCGGTTGGGCTACAAAGCGGTTTTGGGCGATACGATTGCCAATTTTCTGTGACGAGAGCAGGATGCTATCGGATTCAAGCTTCATTAATTACCCCTGATAAGTGTTTTATTGAATTTCTTCATAATCGCCGGGCCGGTCAGGACCACCACCACGACGATGAGAAACGCAAGACTGATCGGTCTCTGTACGAATGTCGCCCAGTTGCCGCCAGAGAGCATGAGAGCACGACGGAAATTGCTTTCGAAAAGCGGGCCGAGAATCATACCCAAAATAATTGGTGCAATCGGAAGGCCGATCTTTCGAAACACAAATCCGACGATACCGCTGATGATCAACACCCAGATATCGAAGATGGAGTTGCTGATGGCATAGGAACCTACCAAACCAAAGACCAGAATGGCGGGAATCAGATACTTCTTGGGAAAGCTGATCAGCTTGGCGAAAACAGGAGCTCCCAACAGGCCCAGGATACACATGAACACAACCGAGAGCAGCAGGCTGATGAAAATTGAGGAGACGAAGGGCATCTGCTGCTGGAACAACAGCGGACCCGGTCTGAGGCCTTGGATGATCAGGCCGCCCATCAGAACTGCCGTCATTGCATCTCCGGGAATACCAAGGGTGAGCATGGGAATCAAGGCACCGCCGGTACTGGCATTATTAGCCGCCTCAGGGGCTGCCACCCCTTCAATGATACCGGTTCCCAAGAGTTCCTTGCGCTTGCCGAAGCGCTTTTCCTGTCCATAGGCAACCAAGGCTGCAATAGAGCCGCCGGCGGCGGGAAGTGCTCCGATCAGGACACCAATGAAAGAAGAGCGGACAACGGTACCAAAAATCTGCTTGATGTGCTTGATGGGAGGAAGAAGCCTGGAAAGCTTTTGCTTTACCGTAACCTTGTATTCAGAGCTGGAAATCTGCACCAACATCTCCGAGAGCCCGTACATTCCGATCATTACCGGGATGGAGTCGATGCCTTCCAAAAGCTCGGCCCGGCCCATGATGAAACGGGGATAGCCGGTGATGGGGTCCATGCCGACAATGCCGATGATCAGACCGATAACGCCGCTCATCAATCCTTTGACGGTGGAGCCAGGACTGATGATGGCGATGATGCTCAAGCCGATGAGGGTGATACCGACATACTCTTCGGCACTGAATTTAAGGGCGACGCTTGCAATGGCCGGAGCGGCGAACATCAGTACGATGACGCTGAAGAAGCCTCCGAGGGTGGAGCTGATCGTTGAGATTCCGATAGCCTCCCCTGCTCTTCCCATCTGGCTGAGCGGATAGCCATCAAGGCTGGTGGCGATGGCTGATGGAGTACCGGGAATATTTATGAGAATCGCAGAAATGGAGCCTCCATATACCGAGCCCGAATAAAGACCGAGCAAAAAGGCAAAGGCAATGACTGGGGAAAGCCCGAACGTAAAGGGGATGAAGACTGCAATGGTCATAGTTGCAGTCAGGCCCGGGAGTGCACCAAATACGATACCGATCAGTACTCCCAAAAAGGATGACAGGTATATGACTGGATTGGTGAAGAAGTGCAATCCGGAGAGGTAAAGATCCATTGAAAAAAGTTCCATGGTGGTTTCCTTATCTGGTTAAATCAAGAGCCCTTGGGGGAAGGGAATGGAGAGAATCATCTTAAAAATAATGTAAATAATAGCGGTAATTCCCATTGAGACACCCAGTATCAATACAGGTTTGCGTCCTTGTTTGTCGGTGAGCATCCACATCAAGGAAGTGATGAAAACAAAGCTTGCGGTTGCAAAGCCTAAAATCTTCATTATGAATACATAGAGAATCAGCATGACCAGCGTGATCAGGAACATCAAGAAAGCTGTTTTGCTGTTCCACCACGATTCCACTTTGGTTGTATTTTGGGTTCGAAGAGCCTCAATAACCATCAAAACCGATAGAACCGCCAGCAGGATGGCAAGAATTCGTGGATAGAAACCGGTATTGAGGGCTGCAATGCCTCCGGTTCTCGTCGGCATGAAGCCGGAAGCGATATAGAGCAGGCCTGCAAAAGCGAAGAACACTATTCCTGCAATGATATCAGAGTTTTTCTTTGTCATTCGTTTCTCCAAAAACACGGTTGGGAGGCAGGGAATATCGCCCCCAATGTTGATTGGGGACGATACTCCAGTATACTTCGGATACTCGCCTGTGCAATCAGTCGTCGATGAACTTGATGCCCAGCTCGTTCACCAGGAAGTCAAGCTGCTTCTCAGCATCCTTGATTACGTCGGCGAACTGGGTCCTGTTCAGGTAGACAGGCTGATATCCTGCATCGATGAGGAACTTTCTGAGGGTCTCGTCCTGCATTGCTCGACCGATTGCCTCGTCGATGATGCGGACCTTCTCAGGATCGGTTCCCTTCGGAGCCACAAAGCCGCTGTAGTTGCCCATCACTGCATCGATGCCCAGTTCCTTGAGGGTAGGTACATCGGGATAGGATGGATGGCGTTCTGCAGATGCGATGGCCAAGAGGCGTAAAGAACCGCTGTCAACGTGTGCAGAAAGATCGGGAAGCGGAATGTTGGTCATATCGACGTGTCCACCAAGAAGGGCGGTGACCGCCTCTGCATACGCAGGATACGGGATATGGTTGACCTTGATGCCGGCCATGGCTTCAAAGTATGCAGCATAGATATGAGCACTTGCACCGGTACCGGAGTTGGAGTTGGTCAACTTGCCGGGGTTTGCCTTTGCATAGTCGATCAAGTCCTGAAGGGTCTTGAAGGGACTGTTTGCATTGACGGTGACCGTTGCAGGGATCGTAATGACCTGGCTGATGAGTTCTACGTTGTAGATGTCTGGATAGATCGGGGAGACATATTTTGCAGAGACGGTGGACATGGAAGTGGTTCCGATGACGTAGCCGTCATTGGCAGCCTTCTCAATTTCCAACGAACCGACGACGCCACCCCCACCGGGCTTGTTCTCAACTACGAACGGGACACCAAACTGCTTCTCCAGATGACTGGCGACCGGTCGGGTCAACACGTCGGTCATACCACCTACGGACCAGGGAATGATTACCCTGACGGTCCTGGATGGATACTTCTCGATTGTCTCCTCTTTTGCCCCTGCGGCAAAGAGTGGCAATACAAGTGCGAGAACGATTGCCAAAACCAAAAGTTTCTTCATGATCTCCTCCTTAGGAGAGTACCAATATGCTTGGTACAAGAGCATTGTTGCATGCAACTTTTTTATTGCATGCAACAATCTTACCCTATCCAGAGAATCTGTCAAGCATTTTTTTCAGCGTCTTCATTCTTCCGAATAGTCATCGACACATTGCTCTTGGCGTTTCTCTCACACCGAAAACACTGCATCACCACCCCGCCATCCTTGACAAACATCGGTCGCAGGGAAATGATGAACCATCATCATGCAACAGGTCATCATCCTCCACAACCAGATTCCTTCAGACGCCCCAGAGGACGTATTGGATATTCTTCGCCAAGCCCGATGGATCGAGGAAATACTCACCAAGCAAGGGTTTTCAGCAACACTGCTTCCCTACTCGCTTACGGAACTCGAGCAGCTGGACAAGAACATAGTTGTTTTCAATCTCGTCGATTCGGCACCAAAGGAGGAGACGCTCTCCTATTTGGTACCGGGAATTCTTGAAAGCCTGCACCTGAAGTATACCGGCTGCTCGCTGGCAAATCTCTTTGTAACCACCAACAAGGTGCTTGCCAAGAGGCTGATGGCCGACCATCATCTGCCGACTCCCGCCCTGTACAGCAAGGAGAGTGAAAAGGGGCTCTACCTGATAAAGCCCATCGAAGGGGACGCATCGGTAGGCCTTGATGAACAGTGCCTCGTCGAGCACGAAGCAGTGGAGGCGATGCTGAGAGAGAAAGAATCGCAGCTAGACTGCCCCTGCTTTGCCGAGCAGTACATCGACGGCAGGGAGTTCACCGTCTGCATGTACGGCACAAAGAAGGAAGTACACATCCTCCCCCCGTATGAATGGGTCTTCAATGACTATGGACAGAAAGCGAAAATCATCACCTATGATGCCAAATGGACCGAACAAACCTTCGGCTATGAACACATCAGCGCAAAGTACACACACGATGAGGCTGACAAACCCCTTCTCAGGCAGTTGGAACAGCTTGCTCGATCATGCTGGAAAGTATTCGACCTGTACGGATATGCTCGAGTGGATTATCGCGTCGATACAAACAAGAGGCCGTACATTCTGGAACTGAATGCAAACCCGAGCTTCTACGGATTCTACCATCTGTCCAAGGAGTGGGGGTTCAGCTTCGAGCAAATCATCGTATCGTTGGTGGAGCAAGCGCTCACATCATAGGTACTTATCCACCCAAACCAAGCTCTCAAGCTCGAATCCTTCACCGGCATAGAGGTGTTGTGCCCGCTCATTTCGCGGATGGGTCACCATCGCAAG
>NZ_DJGW01000054.1:6050-10271 GCF_002432845.1 Sphaerochaeta sp. UBA5836 | reverse complement strand
TCCTGTTGGTATGCCACCCAGAGCACCGCACGACTCTCCTCTTTCATGGCATTGGCCAGAACGGAAGCAACATCTTGATATGTCGGGGTATAGCCGATAAACGTCAGCTGCTGCTTCACAAGATTGTGCACACCCTCGATATCGGGGATTACAGCGTTGTGTTGGAAGCTCCGAATTTGGAAGTCCATGGCTTACCACCCTTTGACGTACAACAGCTTGTCATCACCGGGGGCATAATAATCTTTCAGCTGCCCTTCCAAGATGTAGCCGTGACGGGTATAGAAGCTGCGGGTGGGGAGGTAGAGGGACTGTGAGGATGTCTCGATGTAGATGCGTTTGCCGCCCCTGCGCTCGATTTGTGCCTCGGTCTGCTGTAAGAGAAGCCCCCCGATACCCTGTCTTTGATACGCCGGGTCGACGGCGATCCAGTAGAGGTCATAGCTGAATCGTGTTCCCGGGATAGGTCCGAAACAGGTATATCCGAGCACCTGTGCACCCTCTTGGGCGAACTGGAAGAAGTAAAGGCTCTTCTCCCCCTGCTCGAGCCTTTCACGCACCAGCGATACGCCGACCTCCTGCTCTTCCTCGTTGAAGAAGCCTGAGTTCTTCAAAATGGAAGCGACAGCCTCCATATCCTCATATATTGGTTGTTCGCGAAATTGCATCCACTATCTCCTGAGCAATCGCTCAATGACCTCGCAATAGGTCATACCTGCTTGGGAAGCCGCTGCGATGAAACCGCTGTCGGCTGCTATGCAAGGATTGCTGTTCATCTCCAGGATGAACGGCTTTTTCTGTTGGTCGACCCGCACATCGACTCGGGCATACCCACTGTTTCCAAACAGTTCATACACAGCTTTGGCAAGCCGCCTCAGCTCTTCAACCAACCCCTGGTCGTCGATGCCGAACGTATAGGACCGCTTGGTATGCTGATAGGCAAATGACTGCTCCTGCCACTTCGCCTCATACCCGACAATCTTCACCTTGTCAGCGGGATAGTCGACAAAGCACATCTCACAGACCGGAAGCACCCTGCCCCCCGGCAGAATCGAGAGATTGAACTCCCGCCCGTCGATGTAGCATTCTGCAAAAAGATCGGGATGCTCATCCAGATACGAAGAGAGCTCCCCGGCATCCGTAAAGGTTCTCACCGAGGCATCGGTGATACCCACCGAAGCCTCCTGTGCAATGGGTTTGACCATCAGGGGAAAGGAGAGGAAGGATGAGCAGTCACCGCCTCGTTCCAGCCACAGCGGAGTAGGAAGTCCGCCAAGATTCAGCTGTTTTTTGGCAACCACCTTGTCCCCGGTTACCGAAAGCGTATAAGCATCACCCCCGCTATAGGGAATCGAGAGAGTTTGGCACAACAGGGGGACCAAATGCAAGAGACGACTTGAACTCAGATTCTCCACCAGATTGAACACAAAGTCGCACCCCGACTTCTCAATGCGGCGGGCAGTGAGATTCAGATTCAAGGAAAAGGCAGCCACTTCTACCGTATGGCCGAGACGGAGCAATGCCTTCTTTACCGCCTTGACCTGGGCCAGGGTATCCGCCTCATCCTCGCTCATGATGCTTTTCCGGCTATCGGTGAGAATCAAAACCTTCATAGGCCAAGCCTCTTTTGCGCAGAATACACGATTCTCCCTATGAGATCATCATAGGACAGTCCGTGCATCCTGCTCAGTATCGGAAGGTCGGAGTCGATGGGATGCAGGCCGGCCAGCGGGTTTACTTCCAAGAAGTGCACCACATCCTTCTCACCCATCTTTACATCGATTCGCCCTCCGTCCCGGCATCCAAGCGCACGCCAAGCCGCCAAGGCGACTGCCTCGCATGCCTTCCACGCAGCCGGTTCGGGCTTCTCATAGCGGGTTGTGGTCACATACTCCTGCTTGGTCTTGTAGGAATAGATGCCCCCGTCGCTGTGGTGGTCGATGATGATTTCCATCACCCCGGTGCTCACCGCCTCATCTCCTGTTCCCGTAATACCGACGGTGAACTCCCTGCCGCTGAGGAAGGTCTCCACCAACACCGGCTGCCCATAGGTAGCAAGCAAGGATTCAGAGACGTTCTTGAGCTGTTGTGAATCGGTAACTTTGTTGGAAGCTGTAATTCCAATACCGGTCCCCCCGCCGACGGGCTTGAGAAAGAGAGGATAGGGAAGATCAACCTTCTTGTAGTCTTGTGGATGGGAGAGAACGCAATAGTCTGCAGTAGGCACTCCGGCCTTCCTGACCACCTCTTTGGCAAAACCTTTATGCAGGCAGATCGCCAGTACAAAGGAATCACTGAACACATAGGGAATCCTGTAGGCATCCAAAAGGGCGGGGATTACCGACTCCCGCAAGAGGCCGTGCATTCCCTCTGCAATGTTGAAGACCAAATCACAGGTCTTCCCTGCAGCAAGAAAGCCCACCAAGGCCTTCACGTTGCCGATCCGCACCGTCTGATGGCCAAGTTTCTGCAAAGCCGCATCGATGGCATCGATGGTGACAATGCTGTCGCACTCGGCAACCAATTCAGGTGCGTACCCCTCTTTGAGGTAATCATCCTTCAAATCATAGGTCATTCCGATCAGCACGTCGCATTCTCCCTTGCAGTGGGATAGGAGAACACCTTTCCCTCATAATTTCTGAGGTACAGATGCTCATCATCCTGTCCTACTTCGTACTGAGGCAGAATGGGGACCTTGCCGCCGCCTCCGGGAGTGTCGATGACGTACTGGGGAATCGCATAGCCGCTGGTAAAACCCCGAAGCCCCTGCATCAGAGCCTTGCCCTTGTCAACAGTCGTCCTGAAGTGCTGTGAACCGGAAATGGGGTCGCATTGAAAGAGGTAGTAGGGTTTCACCCTGACCCGCAGCAACTTGTGAAACAAATCGGTCAACACAGGCACCGAATCATTTACGCCTTTGAGCAATACCGTCTGGCTGCCCAGGACCACCCCGTTGTCGGCCAGGGCATTGCAGGCCCTTGCCGCTTCCCTTGTCAGCTCATCAGGATGAGTGGCATGGATGCTCATGTAAATCGGCTTGTATTTGCGCAGAACGGCAAGCAGGCTCTCATTGATCCGCTGAGGCATGACCATTGGAACCTTTGTACCGATGCGCACCATCTCTACATGCTCGATGCCGGTTACCCTGCCAAGCAGATAGTCGAGCATCTCATCCGAGAGGGTGAGCGGATCACCACCGCTGATGACCACATCGCGTACTTCAGTATGTTCGGTGATATATGCCAGAGCCTCTTCCCAATGCTTCTGCAGGGCTTCGGTGTGTCCTCCGACCATGCGCGATCGGGTGCAGTACCTGCAGTAGGTGCTGCAAAAGCTGGTGGTCAAAAAAAGCACTCGGTCGGGATAGCGGTGCACCAAGCCCTGTACGGCGGTGGTATGCTCCTCGGCCAAAGGATCTGCGCTCTCACCTTTTCCTACATACGACTCCTCGATGGAGGGTATGACAGTCCTGCGAATTGCGCTTTGCGGGTCGTCCGGGTTGATGAGGCTGAGATAGTAGGGGGTTACCGAGAAGGGGAACAAGGTGTCCGCACTCGCCAGGGCTTCACGTTCGCTTTGAGTGGGAGTGAGGAACCGACACAGGTCGGAATAGGTGGTGATTCGATGGAAAAGCTGCCAGTGCCAGTCATTCCACATCGCATCGGTCGCGTCCGGGAAGTAGTGCTTCCTGAACTCTTCGATTCTACCTTCCAGAGGAAATCTCGACTCTTGAAGGCTGCCGTTCTGGTGATGAGGTTTCGGTGCAACCGCATCTGCACCGCTCCGTATAAGCGGAGGCTCGACATCATCAATAATAACATGCTCGTTAGTATTGAACTGTCCCATAAAAATCGTCCTTGGCGACCAAAACAACGGTCCTTTCGACTCTTCATGATCGTCATCAACAGTGTATCACCAAGGTAAAAAAAGGTCGCTATATTTTACGCGTTTTTCTGCAAGTTTTGCAGGAATTTTCAAGGCCGCATAGCAGGAAAAATAAACACATTTCTCCCTACCTTCACACGGCACAATCCAGGTCTCTGCAAAGGCTCCTATCACTGTTACCATCCAGCCATTATCTGAGGAACCATCTTGAGAGAATGGAAGCTCTTCCATCCCGAACGGTTCCAAGGAACCAAGAAAAAATACCACTACTTTGAAGGCTGGTACTTCAAGATTGCAGTCCAGCAACCAACAAAGCAGGTGCTGCATCTCATCCACATC
>NZ_DJGW01000054.1:0-5920 GCF_002432845.1 Sphaerochaeta sp. UBA5836 | reverse complement strand
TGGAGACGATACAAGGGAACCTGGTCATCGAAGGCGACAGCAGTCATGCCGGATTGGGTTCAGCGAGGCATCCAAGCTGATGGATGGCGGACAAAAAGTATAGTATAGTGACTGCATGACAGACATCACACACATTTTGCAAACCTTCCAAGAACAGTATATGGTCTCCTTCTTCATACTCATCGGCACCTTTATCGTGCTGCTGGCGGCAAACGCCATTTTGGGCAAGCGCATCAAAAAGCTCGAAGCGCTCAAAATGAAGGATGAAAAAAGCGTCAGGACCTTTGCACTTCCCGCGTTGCGCTTCACCAAACGCATTGCCATCCCCCTGCTCTTCCTCGCCTCCCTCTCCATCTTTCTCAATAGTGTCTCGTTCGCAGATGAAATTCACAGAATTGTTCAAATAGTCTTCGCTGTAATCATGACCATCATCATTGTACGGTCGGTCAACAAGGCCATTGAGTTGAGTTTCTCCAAGTATTTTGAGAAGGAATATGCCAACCACGAGCATGCGAAAAACCTCAAGCCGCTGCTCTCCTTCGTAAAACTCTTGTTGTGGGTCGTTGGATTTCTCATTTTGATCAGCAATCTGGGCTTCAACATAACCACAGCCCTTGCAGGACTGGGAGTCGGCGGTATCGCCGTTGCCATAGCCGCTCAGGGAATTCTGGGTGACCTGTTCAGCTACTTCGTAATCTTCTTCGACCATCCCTTCGCACTCGGCGACTTCATCGTATTCGGGGACAAGTCGGGCATTGTCGAGCGGATTGGCGTCAAGAGCAGCCGAATCAGGGTTCTCAGCGGAGAAGTCCTCATTATCTCCAACTCCGATCTGACATCAAGCCGGATTCACAACTACAAGCAGATGCAACGTCGGCGCGTGGTCTCCACCATCACGATTCCCTACGAGACCCCGATCGAGAAGGTGGAAAAGGTGGTGGGAATCATCAAGGAAGCAATCGCCAACGTACAAACCATCAAAGGCGTAATCTGCGACCGTTCCCATCTCCAAACCTTCGGGGCCTCCGCCCTGGTTTTCGAAACGGTGTACTATGTGCCCTCTCCCGATTACCTGATTTACATGGATGTACAACAGGAGATCAACCTGGCCTTGCTCAAGAAGTTCAGTGCTGAGGGCATCGACTTTGCCTACCCGACCCAGAAGGTGTTCACCGTTCCAGTCTAAATCGCTTCTATCTCCACGGGTTCCTCTTTGTCCACACTCAGGATGCGGTCCATTTCATCGTGGACGGCTTGGGTGTAGGGACCGAAATCGAAGAGCGTCCTGAGTCTTGAAAAGAGAGGACGTACAAAATGCCTGAGCTGGCTTCGGTCCTTCTCAAGGGTGGATTTGCTTTGCAGCACCATCACGGTAACAGCAGAAGGGGAGTTGTAGGTGCCGACTTCCACGAAGCCGAACTTCTTGTACAGCTTGATCGTCTTCTCATCATCGGCGAACACATCGATGATCAACTCCTCCACCCCGGTTGCTCGTGCAAGCAGGAATACCAGGATGATCAAGCCGATGGACGCGGAGGTGTTGCGCATTTCGGGCAACACAGCAAGGCGGATGATCTCAGCCGCCTTGCGGGTCTTGAGCACTTTCTGGATATCGAAGTATTTGGAGATAGGAAGCGGCCAGAAGTGCTCGCTGGTCATCAGCGAGACCGTCCCCACCGGGTGCAGGCCCCGGAAGGCAAGAATGTGCATCGCCTTCTCATCCACCTTTCGATGGATCGACTCCTCAAGATACCCCTTCTCCCCCACCAGCACTTTGCGCTGGATGAAGAACACGTCGTTCATGCCGTTCTGGTCGTTCACGAGCTGGAAGCTGATGTTCTCCTTGTTCTCCTCGTTGAGGGCGAAAATGATGGTAAATTCCGAACCGACATTCTCTTCACTCTTGACCCGGATGCGGCCACCCATTTTCTCTACAATATTGTAGCAGTTGGAAAGCCCAAGGCCTGTGCCGCTTCCAGGAGCCTTGGTGGTGAAGAACGGGGTGAAAATCTGGCTCATGTGCTTCTCGGGGATCCCGCAGCCGGTATCACCGACCTTCACTTGGACAAAGCCATCCTTTTCCACGCAACTGAGGGTGAGTTTGCCATTGCCGTTCATCGCTTGGATGGCATTGACGATGAGGTTGAGGAAGAGCTGCTGAAGCTTTCCCTCATTGGCCTCAATGGAGGGAAGTGCATGATAATTGCGCTCGACACGAATGTTCTGCGAATCGACACCGCGAAGTGCAAGCCGCAGCGAGAACTCCAACACCCTGACAATCTCCACCTGCTGGGTCTGCTTCACCTCCTCCTTGCGGCTGTAGATGGAAAGCTCCTTGATGACATCGCTGGCAGTCTTTGAGTATGTGAGAATATCCTGGACATATTCATGGTGCGGGCTTTGCTCATCCATCTCGCTGAGCATGATCTCTGCAGTCCCCACGATGCCGGCAAGTGGATTGTTCAGTTCATGGGCGATGCCTGCGGCCAGCGTGCCGATGCCCGCCATCTTTTCGGTCCTAACCAACTCCTCCTGCATGTGCTTCTGCTCGGTGATGTCGTTGATGATCTCGATGAAGACGCCCTTGCTCTTGCTCTTGTCAGGGGAACGCACCGAGTGAAACTGGAACGAAAATACCTGTTCAGCCACATCGGCCTCGGTTTCCTGCAGCACCCCGGTATGCAGGCATTCAAGACCTTGGCAGAACGGGCATGGGCGGCTTCGGTGAAAGAATGAGCGGTAGCACTTGCCGCCTATGAGCGTTTCCCTATCCTGACCGAAAAAGCTTACCGCCGCAGTATTGGCCTCCTGGATGGTGTAATCGATATCGATGAGGCAGACAGGCGAGGCGATGCCGTTGAATATGGCTTCAAGCTTGTTCTTGCTCATAGTCAACTCATCACCCTGGATGCGCAGTTGTTCGAAGGAAAGTGCATTCTCAAGCGAAAGGCTGCTTTGGGCGGCCAGTATTTCCAACGCCTCTCGCTCTATTTCGCTGATCAGAGCCTTTGTGTGGTCGTAGCCGATGAGAATATAGCCGGCGATTTGCTTGCGGAAAACCAAGGGAATCAGCACATCAGCCGGAGGCAGGGAACTGCTGACTTCCATGCGCTGCTCATCAGGATTCACACTGATGACCGAACTTTGGTTCTCCTTCTTGTACAGCTCCAGCTTCTGCTCAACTTCACGGGAAAAGGTAAAAACAATTTCCTGACCGATTTTGCAGGTGGAAGGACAGTTGTTGTTGGCTACCAGGAAAAACTTCCGGCTCTCGTCATATCGTTTTGCCACAAACACAACCCACTCTGTTTTCAGTCCCGTACTCAAGCTCTTGACAACTTCGTTGCCCAAGTCATGAAGATTGACAATCGTCGTCAACCGCTTGCTCAGGTTCTTGATTGTTGTCTGATACGGATGGCGTTTGGGAATTATGACGGTATCAACAAGATAAGAGAGCAGATTGCGCAGCGGATGAATGATCAGGACCGTTGCAACACCGAGGATGAAGGAGAGCTGGAAAATATTGCCCGGATCGAAGTTGGTGTTGTTGTGCTGGATGAACGAGAAGATCAACAGGTACACCACCGAGGCCGCGGCTGCCAGAATGGTGGAGTAGATGATGGAAAGCCCCACGCGTGAGTAGTTGATCAGCTTGTACTTGTAGATGGTATAGAAGAGAAGCACAGCATTGATGGTGGCTGCAAAAATATCGATGGGATACCGGCCGAACTTGGGAAAGACGTTCATGAAAATACCGACGAGCATGATCGCGACACCAATCAGGGGAAGTACAAGATTCTTATGAAAGCCTTGGCTCGAGCGTCGTTTCGCCCCGAACAGGAGCATGACCAAGGTGAAGATCAGATAGACATAGCTCAAGGAATACGCCGAAAGCGCCCCGGGGGCGAGCTGGTAATAGAATTCGCCTTGCGCGGTGAATCCCGCATCGCTGACGATGTTGCCGGAAAAATTGAGGTACATCAAGGGAATGATCAAGATGTAACTGAGGTTGATGATCCTAAAAATCATGCGTTTTTGTATTTCCAGGATATCGACCACAAAGCTGCACAGTGCATACGGAACCGACAGCAGGCCTATGAGCATGATGCGGTTCCAAAACAGGGGAGTTTGTATGGGACTATTGAGGTGCATCATCATCGAACCGAAGCTCCAAATCGACACAAAAATCATGTAGAGCTGGAAAGACCAATAGAAGCGATCTTTCTTGTATTGGAGGAACCCGAATATGACAAATGACACATATAAGACGAATGCAACTGCAGGGATGATAGTTGAGACATCAATACTCATAGGGATTCCTCGTTTTTTTCTTTCACTTGCGTAAAATTTGTATTATTATAGAGTCAATTTATGGACATAATCAAACTATTTCTGCTGGGGGCATGCGGTTATTTGCTTGCAGCTCTATACGATATTGCTTTATTGTATAAAAAAACTTGGCTTGCCAGGCTTTTCTTTGCCGGATTCTTCCTGACGTTTGTTCCATTTATCTTCTTTTTCATCCTCTACCAATCACCCCATGCAGTCGGGCTGCGGGTGCTTCTTTTGGTCCTGATGGGGCTATTCCTGCTTTTAACCCTCTATTCGGTCCTGATGGAACTCCCCTTGCACGGTGATGGAACACTCTATACAAAGGGGACCTACAGCCTGTGCAGGCATCCGGGCTTCCTTTGGTATTCTTTTTTCACCTTGTTGACTGCCCTCTATTTCTGGCATGCTCCTATAGTCTGGGTGTGTATTGGATACATCATCTGCAACTTCGCTCTCATCATGCTTGAGGATGTAGTGTTGTTTCCCAAAATGTTCCCCGAATATAAGGCCTATAAAAAAACAACACCTTTCCTCATTCCCTTTTAGGGGTGGCGAAACCGGAGAAGCTCGTAATGACTAGACATATTGTTACTACCGATGACGATCCTGCTATCCGAAAGATCCTTCAGATCATGCTTCGCAAAGAAGGCTATATGGTGACAGCCTGTGAAGAAGGCAACGCACTTCTGAACCTGCTGAAGATAAGCGAGAACTCCATAGACCTTATCCTGCTTGATATCAAAATGCCGGGATTCTCCGGCCTTGAGTTGCTTGAGATGATTCGCGCAAGTTATCCCCGGATTCCCATCATCATGATCACCGCGTTCAATGACCTGGACACCGGCATGCGTGCCATTCGCCTCGGAGCTGCCGATTACCTGGCAAAACCGGTACATCGCGAAACCTTGCTTGCCACCGTCAGACGGGTGCTGGAAGCATCTGAGAAAGAGCAGTTTTTGCTGCAGAAACAGTATCAATCGCAACATCTGCAGGCGTTGCTCGAAACCGAGCTCAAAGAGGTCCTAGCCTCACTAGAGGACACCACAATAGCCACCCTGGAGGCTTTCAGCGAAACCATCGAGCAAAAGGACGCCTACACGAAGGGGCACTGCAACCGGGTGCGCAACCTTGCCGTCGCCTTGGGCAAGGTCCTGAATCTTCCGAAAGAGACTCTGGACATTCTGGAAGGGGGTGCATTGCTCCACGACATCGGCAAGATCAGCATTCCCGAGGAGATATTGAACAAGGACTCCTCGCTCACCGAAGAGGAGTATGCAATCATCAAGACCCATCCGGAAGCAGGTGAGCGCATTATCACCCACCTTCCCTACCTGAAGCGCTATATTCCCATCGTACGCAGCCATCATGAGCGGATCGACGGGCTTGGATATCCCGCTGGCCTGAAGGGAGAGGATATTCCGCTTGAGGTGCGAATTGTGAGCCTTGCCGATGCGTATGATGCCATGACAAGCAGCCGGGCCTATCGTGCAGCCCTTCCCACCGAGATAGCAATCGAGGAGCTCAAGTTCTTCAGCGGAACACAGTTTGATGCCGCCCTTGTGAGTGTTTTCATCGAAAACGAGTTGTA
>NZ_DJGW01000028.1:2040-11891 GCF_002432845.1 Sphaerochaeta sp. UBA5836 | reverse complement strand
ATGGCTCAAGGCTTGTTTGCCTCCTTGATCATCGGTCTTATCATCAAGCAAATCGGACATTACAGTGGTTGGCAGCTTTTGGAGCAGATCGGGCTTGTCGCCCAATACCTGACCGGGCCGGCTATTGGTGTGGGCGTAGCCCTGGCTGTGAAAGCCCCCATGTTGGGCGTGCTTTGCAGTGCTGTAGCAGGAGCTGTAGGAGCGGGAACCTTTGTGCTGGGAGAGGGGGCCTCTCTGGTGAAAGTAGTCCTGGGTGAACCCTTTGGTGCAATGCTGGCTGCTTTGGCCGGTGCCGAGATTTCCAAGAAAGTTGCCGGAAAGACCGGCGTGGACATTATAGTTGTCCCCCTTGCAACCATAGTGGGGGGCGGCTTGGTCGGTCATTTCATAGCCCCTCCGATAGCAGCCCTGATGACATCCTTGGGTTCTTTCATCAACCTGTTGACCACCCTGTATCCACTTCCCATGGGAATCCTTGTGTCTACGGTGGTGGGAATGGTGCTGACGCTTCCCATCAGCAGTGCGGCCATCTGTATCAGCCTCGGCATCGATGGACTCGCAGCAGGGGCTGCAGTCGTTGGTTGCAGCTGTCAGATGATTGGATTTGCCGTGAGCTCCTATCGAGAAAACAAACTGGGCGGACTTATCAGTCAAGGACTGGGAACCAGCATGCTTCAGATTCCCAATATCTGGAACAACCCTTTGATTTGGATACCGCCGACCTTGACGGCGGCCATACTCGGTCCGGTAAGTACCATGGTATTCAAGATGGAAAACAACAGCGCAGGAGCCGGCATGGGCACAAGCGGTCTGGTCGGTCAGTTCAATGCTGTTGCTGTCATGGGTCCTCAATCCCTGCCGGTCATACTCTTGATGCACTTCATCCTTCCTGCCGTCGTCACCCTGCTTATCAGCACCTTCATGCGCAAGAAGGGTTGGATCAAGGATGGGGACATGCTGTTGCAGAAATGAGGATGGCATAGGTACAGTTCAGTCTTCAGTCCAAGGTTCACCTTTCATGATTTGCTCGATAAGAAAGCGTGCACCTTGGTTGTCTGGAGGGTTCAGACGAAGCATTTTTCGTGCAATTTGTTCTGCTTCAGCAAAGTTGCCCATCCTCCATTCTACCAGACACAGACCGTGGAGAGACCTCAAGTAGGGACGATTGTTCAATTCGGACCAGAGAAAGATGCCGTCAAGGTGTGGAGGGAAATTCTTTTCAGCAATATGGATAGCTGTTTTCAGGCAGTTTTCGGCATTGCGGAGGAAACGGTGGCCTCGAAAATACACATACGCCATATGAGCCAATGCATCGATGCAGAGTGGATAGTCTTCCCAGAGTTTAGCAAGCTTGTCATATTGCATGATTGGTGTTTCACTCTCATTGGCTTCTATGACGGGATCACAATCGGGTTGGTAAAAACCATACCCGGTATAGTCCTCCATGGCGTAGGACATTCTCTTTCCGCCTCTCAGGCACTCTCCAATGAATCCCTTCAATTCATACGGCTCATACCACTCTGTCGCTGAAACCAACCTTACCGCATGATACTCATGGCCTGGGATATCAAGTGCCTGCACATCAAAATGATGACTGAGTACTTCTCCGCTGATGTAGGTGGTTTTCTTGAACTGCCACTCTTTGGTTACTTCGAGCGTAACCGTGTCGCATTCAGCGATTTCATAGGATTTTGTACTCTTTACCGAAACAATGTTCCCGCTTGCCAAGTCTTTTGCCCTGAAAGCACTTTGGCCAATTTTGATGACCAGCAAGGTTCGTATATCTTTTTCCATCTTCTCAATCATCCTTATCGTGTGTGGCATCGAGGATAGTATGCAAGCGGAAGTTGAAAATAGTAAAGGACATAATTCAATTATGGTGTAGTATTTGAGTGCATCAGAGCATTCGCCGTCCACAGGGAGGGCGTATGCCATTCGATTTCAAAAAGAATACAAAGCATTCTATCAGCCATCACAAAGCACGGGGCGAGTATCAAAGAAGCGTGGAAATGCTCTATGTCGTAGCCTATACGCTGAAAATGAGCAGGAAGGGAGACCATCACATGGATGGATACTTCGACTATGTCGTCTCTTGGTTGGAAGGCTTATGGTACCAGGAGGGGGTGTGAGTACAGGTTCTTCACCTCGGCTCCTACGACGACGAACCTCAAACGGTGGAGAGAATGCATGCATTTCTTGCCACCCGGAACTACCAACTGGATTTTTCCGATACCCGGCTCCATCATGAAATCTATCTCACCGCTCCAAGAAAGGTGGAGGGGTCGAACCAAAAGACAGTCATTCGCCATCCGATTGCCAAAGCGGTGGATGCTTATAAATACTGAGCGAACTCTACCTTTTCTGCATTCGGTCCTTGGATGGTAAAGTAGCTCACTCCATGGCTGAAGAAGGGGAGCGTCTGGATGCCGTTCTCCAGTTCCTGATAGCCTAGAGCCCGTATCTCACGATAGGTTGCCTGTATGTCGCTCACATTCAGTGCGAAGTGGTCGATGGCACCGGTGTGGGCGGCTGTCTCGTCGCTTTCGTATGCTTCAATGACTACATCCCCCAACTTGAGGAATGCAACCCTCTTGTGATCATGCAGAGGGGCATGGATGATCGAGAAACCCAGACTCTGGTAGAAGTCGATGGTCTTTTCCAGTGAATGGGTCGGAATGCCGATGTGTTGGAGCCCGAGAATCAAATCCTGAAAAGTAGGCATGGCTTCCCTCCTTGGGTACAGTATAGGCGCTCAGTGTTCTTAGTGCACCCTCTGCTTCATGAGTTTTTTGAATCTTTCCACTATTTTCTCAGAATGCTTTGCAAAAATTCAGGGTTTTGACTACCCTGACCGGCATGGAACTACCTTTCTTTACCGGTATGGCCACCGGTGCAGGCTTGATCATCGCAATCGGTGCCCAAAACGCCTTCGTGCTTACCCAGGGAATACGTAAACAACATCGCTTTGTTGTCGCTCTCATCTGCACGTTCTGCGATGCCCTGCTTATTTCTGCCGGTGTTGCCGGCATGGGCAGCCTGATCGAACAATCACCGAAGCTGCTGGGCATTGCTGCCGGGATGGGAGCGTTGTTTCTTTTCTTCTACGGTCTTAAGAGCCTGTTCTCGGCATTCCAAGCTGGACAGCGATTGCATGAATCCGAAGTAGGGATTGTAAGCCGAAAGCAGGTCATCCTGACGACCTTGGCGATTACGCTGCTCAATCCACACGTCTACCTCGATACCGTAGTTCTCTTGGGGGGAATCAGTGCAACCTACGAAGGAGCCGGTCGGCTGCTCTTCGGAGGCGGGGCGATGACCATGTCATGTATCTGGTTTTTTACCTTGGCATACGGTTCGACGCTTCTTGCACCTCTGTTTAAGAAAACCATCACCTGGAGAATCCTCAACGGTGCAATTTTTCTGGTCATGTGGAGCATTGCCTATAAGCTATTGGCATATACCGGAATTGTTCAAGTATTGCAACAACAGTTTCTTTAGCAGACTGAATCGGTGTATACTGTCCAAGTGAAGGTAAACCAATTTATCCGGTACGATTTGTTGATTTTTCCGGTTGACGAATTGGGGGTAATCACCATAAAATCATTTAAGCGTTTAACACAATAATGAAAGGAATCTATGAAAAAAGTAACGATTGAAACGGTTGCACAAAAAGTTGGTGTTTCTGCAGCAACTGTCTCATATGCGCTTTCAGGTAAAAGAAAAATCAGTCAGGAAGTAACCGAGAAGATTCTGAAAGCTGTTGAGGAGCTTGACTACAGGCCCAGCATTACGGCAAGAAATCTCGCGAGCAAGAAGACTTGGTCGGTAGGGCTGTATGCTTCTCCTACGCAAAACATCCGCGAGGATTACTTTTTCAACAATATCCTTGCCGGAGTTCTTGACGTGCTGCATGTCAGAAAATACCAGATTCATCTGTATGCTGATTATTTGAACGAGAATACGAAGAACCATCCTGACCTGAACCTGACCCAGCCCATAGATGGTGCATTGATCATGAATCCGAGAATCAATGATGTGTATATCAATCACATACGGCAAAGAAATATTCCCTATGTGGTAATTGGAACACCCAATGAGCGGGATGATTCGTTCTATGTGGATGCTGATATTACGGCAGGGTATTATGCAATAGTAAATTACTTGATTAAAAAGGGTCATAGGAAGATCATTCTGGTAAACGGCAACGTTGAGTATACGCAGAGTGAAAAGCGTCGAACCGGATACAGCATGGCCTTCCATGACAATGGCTTGAACTTCAGTGAGGATTGGATCATCAACGTGCCTATGCTTGAGGAGCAAGGTTATCGGGCTTTTCTGCGAACCATCAAGGAAATCCCTGATTTCACCGCTGTAGTTACCTTCAACGATACAATTGCAGTAGGGGTTCTCAGGGCCTTGAAGGAGAGCAACCTCCACGTTCCTTCCCGGGTTGCCGTCGTAAGTGCAGGAAATACAATGATTACCAGGATCCATTCCCCAGCCATAACCAGCCTCGACATGGGAGCGTACGAGATCGGCTCCAAAGCTGCTGATTTGTTGATCGATGTCATAGAAAGGAGACGGATCCAACCCTCCCATGAGATCATTCAGACGCACCTTGTAGAGAGGGAGAGCAGCTGAGTCGGACCAGGTGCCTTTTTCAATCTCCATGCAGGTTGTGTGGTAATGGATATACTTTTTACTTGACAGGAAAGAGAAATGGTCTCTATAGTAAGTTAAGCGGTTAAATTAAAAATATGCAAAAACGTGTTTAGCGTTTATCCAATGAACATGTACTTATCCGTTTGAAATGACGGTGATTGAACCTTGATAGTCGTTCTACAGGAAGAAAGCATTCAACCATAGGGTTGATTTGTAATAGGAGGAACGTATGAAAATTCGAGTTAAGGTCGTATGTGTGCTTCTTTTTCTGCTACCGTCCCTAATGCTCTGGTCGGCTGGAACCAAAGAGCAGGGGGCTGCAAAGGTCGACGGAGCTACGGTAATCACTATTTGGGATTTCAAATATGGTGATGTTCAAGGCGTGCAACCGGCGATGAAGAAAATTGATGATTTGATCATGCAGAATAACCCCGGTCTTACCATCAAGCATGTCGGTCAGCCGAACGACAACTATTATCAGTTGGTGCGTGCAGCAGTACAAGCCGGACAAGGACCTGATATCGTCATGTTCCATGGCGGAGTGCAAGCCTATGAATTTGATGAGTACACCATTGCCATGGATCAGTATATCAAGCCATGGAGAGATGAGATCTCCGAGTTCAGCTGGGCTTATTGTTCGGAGGGCGGGGACGGAAGTAAGCCGGTGCATATGGTTCCCCTGACAACCCAAGGCTTCGGTATCTATTACAACAAAGCCCTGTTCAAACAAGCCGGACTGGATCCTGAGAAAGCCCCTTCTGATCTGGATGCTTTCATGGCTGCCTGTGAGAAACTCAAGAAAGCCGGTATTGTTCCCATGGTCGCCGGACTGCAGGGCGCTCCGTATACCATCGATTTCCTTTTCAGGTGCTTCGTGGCAAACATCTATGGTGACGATGTGCAGTACCTCGGGACCGGCAAACAGAATTTCAAGGGCAATGCTGCTTTCAAGCGGGCTGCAGAGATTGTGCAGGAGCTGTTCAAGAAGGGTTATATCGATCCTGCCGGCACTTCGACACCCTATTTCATGGATGCCGCCAACAATTTTGCTGCGGGCAAGGGTGCGATGTTTGTTGGAATGCTCTCTGATGTCTGCCATTGGAAGGTCTTCAATGATGCGTTGGGCATCGATGCAGTCGGTTACTTCCCGACCATCAATTTCCCCCAGGCTAAATACAAGGACCAACAAGTGGGCCAGCCGGCCGGTATCGGGTATAGCGTCATGAAGTGGTCGAAGAACCCTGAAGCTGCTATGAAGGTGGTCGAAGGGTATGCACGTGGTGAAGGCAATGCCATATGGATGGGCATGACAGGGGCTCTTTCTCCCAACAAGAATGTCGACATCAAGAGCTTGGGATATCCTCTTGTAGGCAAGATTCTTGAAAAACCGTTTGTCCTCGACTTCAACACCCTCTTGTTGAACGAAGATGCCAATGGCAATTTCGACCGATATTGCGCGCAGGCCTTCGTCTCCAATGAGATCAGCATCGACAAGTTCATAGAATCTGCCCAAGGCATGCTGGACAACGTCCAGAAAGCTAAATAACCAGTCGTACCATGGGTTGTCTGGAATTGCAAAATGCAATCGGACAACCCATACTTTTGCATGGGGGTTGCACTTGAAACACCTTACATCCATTGTGAAGAGAGAGTCGATGGAACCCTATCTGCTCATAGCTCCATTGCTTCTCCTGTTGCTTGTGTTCATACTCTATCCAGTGGTTGCCAATATCTATCTGAGCTTTTTCAAATGGAAGGGCATGGGTAAGGCGACTTTCATCGGGCTGGACAATTATCGCACCATGTTTGCGGATGAGACATTCTGGATCTCCATCAAGAACACCCTGGTTCTGCTTCTCTACATCCCCTTGGGTGTCATCCTTCCGATTCTCATCTCAGCACTGCTGCGCGAAGGGCTGAAAGGGTGGTCTCTCTTCAGGGCTATCATCTATTTGCCGAACATCCTCGGCTACGTAATCATGGGAATGATATCCAGCATCATGTTCCGCAAACTTGGGCCGATAAACAATGTGTTGATCCATCTGGGTCTGGAGGCCTTCGCACTTGACTGGTTGAGCAAGCCCGACCTGGCTCTCAATACGCTTGGCTTGGTCTATGGAGTCTGGTTGCGGTTGGGTTTCGGCTGCATCTTTTTCCTCGCTGCAATGAGCAGCATCGATGAATCACTGTACGATGCGGCAAAAATCGATGGGGCTCTTTGGTGGCGGACATTCTGGAATGTCACCATTCCCTCCATTCGGTTTTCGATTGAGTTCTGGATCGTTTTGTCGTTCATTGAGATTCTTGCAAGAGCCTTCCCCTTTATCTATACCTTCTCACGCGGAGGCCCGGGGTTCGCAACGTTCACCTTGGAGTATGGAATCTATAATGCAGGATTTGTCGCATTCAACATGGGATATGCAAGTACTTGGGCAAGCGTTCTGTTCGTGGTTTGCGCAATCATTGCAGTGTTTCAGGTCGCTCTCATGAGGAAGAATTCAGATGTCCAATAGCTATGAGAGAACCGTAAAAGCAATCATGTATGTGGTACTGATGGTATTTGCCTTGATGGCCCTCTACCCGTTGTTCTTTGTACTGATTACCAGCCTCAAATCATCTGCTGAGTATGTCAACAACAAGTTGTTCATGCCGCAAAGCATCACATTCAGCAATTACTTCCATGTGTGGGTGAAGGGCAACATGCTCAGGTATTTTCTCAACAGCTGTTTGCTGATTCCCTCCGCCTTGGTGTTGTATCTCTTTGTGTGCATTACTGCCGGTTTTGCATTCGGCCGGTTGCGTTTTCGTTTCCGCTTTCCTTTGTTCCTTGCAGTTTTGTTTCTCATGATTTTTCCCCAGATGTTGCTGTCAATCCAGATTTTCCAGGTCTGTCGAAAGCTGCATCTGGTTAACAACTATCTGGGCTTGATTCTTGTCTGGGTGGCATATTTCGGGCCATTCGGCACCTATATCATGACAACGTATTATGCAACGGTTCCCATGGAGATTGTCGAGTCGGCACGACTCGATGGAACCGGTGTGTATCGGATGCTCTACTACATCATGGTTCCCATTGCCAAACCTATGATCGTCATTATTATAATCATCGGTACACAATCGATGTGGAACGAACTCCCTTTCTCTCTCTTGTTGTTGCAGACCGAGCATCTGAGGACGATCACCCAGGGCCTTGGTATGTTGCAGGGCCAATACGGGCTTGACGATACGGTACTGTCCGCTTCCATATTGTCTGCTTCTCTCGTCCCCCTGTTATTATTTGTTTTTTTCCAGCGTCAGATTACCATGGGTGCCTACAGCGGCTCAGTCAAGGGATAAGTAAAAAGTATGAAACAAAGAAATCGCTTTCTATTTGATATGTTGGATCAGGATGCTCCTGACGCCCGAAGAGATTCGATATACCGTGCCGGAAGGCCGGTCTGTGTACATGAACAAGGCATTGCCGCAGTAGTTGAGATTCCTTTTCTCAAACAAGAGATGAAGAATCTGTTTCTCCATCCTGCCAAGTCGGAGGTATCAAAGAGTGCCGAACTGGTTGTGCGTTTGTATGGCTCATCCATCGTTCGGTTGACAATAGGCGGTGGGAATTCCATCAGTTCGGATGCCCATAACCCGATGTTGGAATGGGATCCCTCACTCAAGCAGGAAGCTCTTCGTCCGGTTGGGACCGAGAGCGGCTGGGATTTTTTGGACGAACATGGCAAGACCCGGATGCGGATACACACCAAGGAAGAGAAGCCGGAAATCTGGAGTACGCTGCAACCTGAACCACCGCAGACTTTTGATGCAGTGGTGTTTCCCGACGGCAAGACTGCCGTTCCTTTCATGGCCTATGATGATTTTTTCCCTTCACAGTCGGAATCGTTCAGTCTGGGGTTCGTTGAACGGGATGATGCTGTCGATCGATGGGTGTATTCGTTGCATGCCAAACCGAATGAAAAGTTCGTCGGTACCGGTGAGCGCTTTGCTGCAATGAATTTGGCAGGGAAAACGTTTGTGCTGGAAAATACCGATGGGCTCGGAGTAAACAGCCGCCGCTCCTACAAGAACGTACCGTTTTACATCTCCAGTGAAGGGTATGGGTTGTTGATCATGACCTCAGCCCATGTCCGCCTTTCGCTGGCGGATGTTTCGACTCGTGCAGCACAGGCTGTGGTGGAGGACGATGGCTTGGACCTGTTCTTCATCGGTGGAGATTCCATCGAGCAGGTTGTGTGGAATTACAGGAGAATTACCGGGTTTCCCTCCGATGTGCCTGTGTGGTCATATGGGACTTGGATGAGCCGGATGAGTTACTTCTCAGCTGATGAAACTCGAACTGTGGTGAAAAGAATGCGCGAGGGTGGATTCCCCTGCGATGTTATTCATATCGATACCGGCTGGTTTGAAAAGGATTGGAAATGTGAGTGGGAATTCAGCACCACCCGATTCCCGCAGCCTGAGGCTTATCTGAAAGAGATGGAAGAGCAGGGGATAAAGATAAGTCTGTGGCAGCTTCCCTGTATTGCAAAGGACACCAAGCACTACGCGACCGCACAGAACCATCGGTATGTAGCTCCTAAAAGTGAGCATGTTTCATTGGGTTCGAATTTCAGCGAAGTGGAGTTCGATGGGAACATCGACTTTACGAATCCGGAAGCTGTTCGTTGGTATCAGAGTCTGCTTGCTCCCCTGTTGGAACTTGGCGTTGCAGTGATCAAGACGGACTTCGGCGAGGTGATCGAGGAACATGCTTCATACTATGGTATGCCGTACCGAAAACTGCACAACTTGTATGCCTTGCTCTACCAGAAGGCAGCCTATGAGATCAGCAGGCAGGTGAAAGGACCTGATGCAATGATCTGGGCCAGGGCGGGTTGGATCGGATGTCAGCGCTATCCCTTGCATTGGAGTGGCGACTGTGCCTGTTCCTGGGATGGTATGGCCGGCTCGTTGAGAGGCGGACTTCATCTGGGCCTCTCGGGGTTCGCATTCTGGAGCCACGATGTTCCGGGTTTCCAAGGCATTCCCAGTTTCATGAACAGCCGGCCGAGCAATGATCTCTATATCCGATGGACGCAAATGGGAGTTTTTACTTCCCATCTCAGGTATCACGGGACCACGGCAAGGGAACCGTACGAATACCCCGAAGTTGCAGATCTTGCACGGCAGTGGCTGAGGCTCCGCTATGC
>NZ_DJGW01000028.1:1649-1914 GCF_002432845.1 Sphaerochaeta sp. UBA5836 | reverse complement strand
TGCGGGGATGTGTTTCTCATTGCACCCGTTATGAACAGTACTGGTCGTAGGGATGTCTATCTGCCTGCAGGTGAATGGGTTGATTTCTGGAGTGGGGATGTAGTTTCAGGTGGTATATGGTTGAAGGATGTAGCCTATTCTCTTGCCTTGCTGCCGGTATTCGTGAAAAAGGATTCTGTGATTCCCATCTACCCGGAACTTGTTCAGCATACCGGGCAGATGGAGAAACATAAAATTCGGGAGCTGCGTTTTGATGCAACCTATT
>NZ_DJGW01000028.1:0-1557 GCF_002432845.1 Sphaerochaeta sp. UBA5836 | reverse complement strand
TCATGCATCGATAGCTTGTGCTGTAGAGACTACTTTCCTGTTAGTAAGGTCCTCGGATGTGCTGGGCTACCTTGCTTTCATAAAAGGCTTGTATCTTTGCATGCAGATCACTGCTGAGCGGAGGCAGCTTCGAAATCGAAGCATTTGCCCTTACCTGTGAGGGACGGCTTGCTCCCGGAATTACTACGGTTACCGCATCGAAGTCCAGGATCCAACGTAGTGCCATCTGAGCCAGGGTCATTCCTTCAGGTTTCAGCAAGGAGAGTTCTTCGGCCAGTTCAACTCCCTTCTCAAAGGGGACCCCTGCAAAAGTCTCGCCGACATTGAACGAAGCACCGTCACGGTTGAAGTTGCGGTGGTCGCTTGCATCGAAGGTGGTAGTTTTCTGCATCTTGCCGGTAAGCAAGCCACTGGCCAGCGGCACCCTTGCAATGATGGATACTTGTTTTTCCTTGGCTTTTGCAAAGAGTTCCCTGATGGGTTTCTGCCGAAAGATGTTGAAAATAACCTGCAGGGACGCAATTCCTTCCTGCTCAAGGCAAAGCAGGCCTTCCTCGACAGTTTCGACGCTGGCGCCGAAATGCTCGATCTTGCCTTGTTTCTTCAGCTCTCTCAGAGTATCAAAGACGGCGCCCTCTGCCAGGACTTCACGAGGAATGCAGTGCAGCTGGGTAAGATTCAGTCGTTCCAATCCCAAGCGTTTCAGGGACGCTTCGGTATGCTTGATGATGTTCTCCCTGGTAAAGTTCCCAGGCCAGCCGGGGTTTGATTCTCTGCCGAGTTTCGTTGCAACAAATAGGTTGTCTGCATGCATACGGAGAAACTTTCCGATGAACTGCTCGCTTCTCCCATCGCCGTATACATCAGCGGTATCGAAAAACGTGATGCCTTCTTCTGCTGCAGCAGCAAGGATTCCCATGGCGGTTTTTTCGTCAACCGTCCCCCAGGAGCCTCCGATTTGCCAGGTTCCCAGTCCAACTTCAGAGACGAGTCTTCTGTCCGGTCCAAATGGTCGTGTATTCATAGCCTATGCTCCCTGTCGTGTAGAATCATCCATAAGCCTATACGCAAAGAGCTAAGAATGCAAATACATTTCCTGTAGCAGAGAAGTGATGCTTGTTTACACTGGATTATGGAAATTCCCAGTATGAAAATTCTCATTGCCAAGGGGAGTTGCCGTCATCCTGAAGATGACACAGCCATCAGGACAGACGATATCCTTGCAGTAAGTGCTCGATCCTCCGATGTTCCGTAAGTCTCCTCCGCTTCGTACTGCTTCCATGATGGGAAACATGAGCATCATCACCTTTGAACAAATGCCCTGGTCTTGGGAGTTGACGGGACAGCCATATGTGCAGGTGTAGATGTCTCCTACTTCTTCACCGTTTCGACAATAGTGCTCGGTGTGGTCACCACGAAGGAATCCTGTTACTTCAATGTTCCACTCATACTCTTCTGCATACCATTTCTTCATGATCAACCTCGCTGAACGACTGGGTTTGCTGTTTGACTTTCAATGTGCATAGAATATCATACAAGCATCCATTGTTACATTGT
>NZ_DJGW01000096.1:41301-42484 GCF_002432845.1 Sphaerochaeta sp. UBA5836 | reverse complement strand
ATTGCCGCTTTCGGCAGGAATTTTCAGTGTCTATCTGAAACGAAGGCATTCCACAGCGCATCATCAGGCGGAGCTGCCGTGATGGTGATTTGTTGTTTTTTCACCGGATGGGTGAAGGAAATGGAGCGCGCATGCAGGCAGATGCCGCCATCGGGATTGGACCGGGCGGCTCCATACTTGAGATCTCCCTTGATGTGCAGACCGATGGCTGCAAACTGCGCCCTGATCTGGTGATGACGTCCGGTATGCAGATTCACTTCCACAAGGAAGTAGTTCTTGGAGGCTGCAATCATCTGGTAATCGAGTTTGGCAAGCTTGCCGCCATTTTTCTCCACCGAGAGCGCCACACTCTTGTTTGTCTTGGTATCGCGGATGATGTAGTGGACCAACGTACCTTCGGTTTGGTTGGGCATACGATCTACAATCGCCCAGTAGGTCTTCTTCACCGAACTGCCCTTGAACAGCTCATTGAGACGGATCAAGGCCTTCTCGGTCTTGGCATAGACAACGATGCCGCTGGTGGGGCGGTCCAAACGATGGGGGATGCCCAGATACACGTTGCCCTGCTTGGCGTAAGTCACCCTCAGGTACTCCTTGACCTGATCGGCCAACGTTTCGTCCCCGGTTGCATCCCCCTGCACCAACTCACCGCACAGCTTGTTGATGATGATCAGATGATTATCCTCATAGAGAATCCTATCCTTGACAGCCATCATTCCTCCTGATTCTCATCATCGAACAGGGTAGGCTCCGCAGTATTGGCATGCACCACTTCCTTCACCGATCTCAGTTTCAAGGAAGCGACTTCCTTCACAGAAATCCTCACCCCGTTCGCCTTCACGCTCTTCACCAGGTAATCGGAGAAATAGAACTTCTCCTCAAGAATCCTCAGGCCCGGCTTGGGTTTGTACGTGAGCGTCAGCTCGGCGTTTGCATAGGTGCTGAGCTTGACCAGTTTGAAGTTGCCTTCAGGCAGCAAGGGATAGACCTTTTTCAATTGGTAACTGACAATCTGGCAACGCTTGAGGAAGAGATACTTGTACGTTTTCTCCTGATAGATGACCGAGAACACAAGCTTTGCAAGCTCACTCTTGTCTGCATATCCGCAGTAGAGCAACCCCTTGCCGACAAATTCCTTCTCTGGCGCATCGATGACCTGATAGGTCCCGTCCTTGCGGATAAT
>NZ_DJGW01000096.1:37943-41238 GCF_002432845.1 Sphaerochaeta sp. UBA5836 | reverse complement strand
TCGGCCACCTCTTTCACATCAACCAACTCAAACGTCTTGATTGTGGTCTTTCGCTGATGTTCCTTGATACCGAGCATCGTCTTCAGCTCGGCAATATAGGCGAGGGCGTAGCCGACCAAGTCGGCAAGCTTGCGCTCAATCTCGGCAAGACTTGCGTTGATTTGGTCAATGTCCTCCCTGTTCTTCTCAATATCGAAAAGGCTGATGCGTCTGATGGGAATCTTCAATAGTCGTTCAACATCCTCAAGCACCACCTCCTTGAGCAGCTGCTCCTTGAAAGGCTTGAAACCGGTGATGACAGCATTGTTCACATCCTCGGCGCTCTTCTTCTGCTCGATTCGCTTGTAGATGCGCTCTTCGATGAAAATGCGCTCAAGGGTCCGGGCATGCAGCTTGTCCAGCAGATGGCCTTTCTCCAACTCAAGCTCAGCCTTCAGCACCACCACCAGATGACGGGCATGCCAATCCAGGATCTCATGGATTCCCATGATGGTCGGGACATTGTCCCGGATCACCAGCGGGTTGATGGAAAGCTTTGTTTCGCAATCCGTGTAGGCATACAGGGCGTCGACAATCTCCTGGGCGTAGGTATTGCGGGCCAGATTGATCTCGATGTTCACCTTTTCTGCGGTATAGTCGTTGATCGAGCTGATCTTCAACTTGCCCTTCTTGGCAGCTTCCTCCACCGAGCGAATCATCGCCTCGCTGGTCGTACCATAGGGAAGCTCCTCAATTATGATGCGTTTGGGATCGGAGGTGTTCAGCTTGGCGCGAACGGAAACCGAACCCTTGCCATCACGGTAATCCTCAACGTCAACGATACCCCCGCCGAGGAAATCAGGATACAATTGATAGCTCTCCCCCTTCAAGGAGGCTGCCATTGCATCAAGTACTTCCAAGGGGTTGTGGGGAAGAATGTAGGTGCTCATCCCTACGGCGATACCGCTGACGCCCTGGATCAGGACGACGGGAATCTTGGCCGGGAAGGTCACCGGCTCCTTGTTTCTTCCGTCATAGGAGTCAACAAATTCAGTCAGCTCCGGGTTGTACAATACCTTTTTTGCAAAGGGAAGCAAGCGGCACTCGATGTACCTTGCAGCCGCGGCACTGTCACCGGTAAGCGTATTGCCGAAGTTGCCCTGCCTTTCAATGAACAGGTCGCAGTTTGCCAGGTTGACCAAGGCCTCATAGATTGATGAGTCCCCATGCGGGTGATAGCGCATCGCCCAACCCACAACGTTTGCAACCTTGTGAAATTTGCCGTCATCCATCTCAAACAGGGTGTGGATGATGCGCCTCTGTACCGGCTTGAATCCATCGACAAGGTCGGGTATGGCCCGCTCCTTAATGACATAGCTGGCATATTCAAGAAAGTTTTGTTTGAAAATTGAGTGTGCCTGGGTCATTAGATTAGGTTCTCCATGATGAATTCGCGCCTATCGGGAGTATTGCTGCCCATATAGAACTCCATGGTCTTATGCATCTCATTCATCCCGGCGATCGAGACGGGAATGAGGCGCATATCCTCACCGATGAATTGGCCGAACTCCTTGGGGTCGATTTCCCCGAGGCCCTTGAAGCGGGTCACCTCGCTGTTCTTGATTTGCGCAATGGCATCATCGCGCTGGCGCTCGCTGTAGCAGTACACCGTCTGGTTCTTGTTGCGCACCCGAAAAAGCGGGGTTTCCAGAATGTAGAGTCGGCCCGCCAAAACCAAATCTTCAAAGTACGTCAAAAAGTATGTCATCAGCAGATTGCGGATATGAAAGCCATCGGTATCGGCATCGGTTGCGATGATGACCTTGCCGTACCTGAGCCCCTCCACCCCGTTCTCAATGCCCAAGGCGACCATCATGTTGTACAGCTCGGCATTCTTGTAGATTTCCGTCTTCTTCTTGCCGTAGACATTCACAATCTTGCCCCTGAGGCTGAACACCGCCTGGGTCATGACATCACGCGTCTTGGTGATGGTCCCCGAAGCACTATCGCCCTCGGTCAGGAAGATCATGGATTGTTCACACTCCTCCTGATGGGTGGTACTTTGGCCTAGATGGTACTTGCAATCCTTGAGCTTGGGAATATTCAACGAAACCTTCTTCGCCGACTCCCTCGCCCCCTTCTTTACCTCATTGAGCTCCTTGCGCAGTGCCTCGTTGTTGATGATCTTCTGATATATCTTCTGGGCATCCTCGGCATTCTTGAGCAGGAAGTCTACGATGGCGTCCCGCACCTCGTTCACGATCCAGGTACGGATTTCGGTATTGGAGAGCTTGTTCTTCGTCTGTGACTCGAACACCGGTTCCTTCACCTTCACCGCAACGGCTCCCACAACCCCCTCGCGGACGTCCTGGGGCGCCCAGTTTTTCTTGAAGTGTTCGTTGATGCCCTTGAGAATTCCCTCCTTGAAGGCGCTCTGATGCGTCCCCCCATCGGTGGTATGCTGGCCGTTCACATACGAAAAATAGTTTTCTCCGTAAGAACCCGCCACATGGGTAAGCGAGAACTCCAGCTGCTTCGCCTGATAATGGATGATGGTGTAGAGGTTTTCACTCCCCACTTCTTTTTCCAACAGGTCGAGCAAGCCGTGAGCCGACTTGTAAATCTTATTGTTGTAGTCGAGCGTGAGACCGGTGTTCAGATAGGCATAACTCCACAACCTGGAGATGATGAAGTCTTCGTTGTAGGCATAGTCGCCGAACAATTCGGGATCGGGGACGAAGGACACCTCGGTACCGTCGGCTTCCTTGGTAGACCCGGTCTCCTCGTTCACCAGGATTCCCTGGGAGAAGGTGGCACTGTGGAAGGTTCCGTCCCTGAAGCTTGTGACCATGAAATGGGACGAAAGTGCATTCACAGCCTTGGTTCCCACCCCGTTCAAGCCGACGGAAAACTGAAATACATCGTCGCTGTATTTTGCACCGGTGTTGATGATCGAAACACACTCGACCACCTTGCCAAGCGGTATGCCGCGGCCGTAGTCGCGCACCCGCACTTCGCACTCCTTGCGACGGATGACAACCTTATTGCCAAAGCCCATGATGAATTCATCGATGCTGTTGTCCACCACCTCCTTGAGCAGGATGTAGATGCCGTCATCGACATGCGTACCATTTCCCAACCGCCCGATATACATGCCTGGACGCTTTCGTATATGCTCCAGCGCACTAAGCGTTTGGATTTTTGATTCATCATAAGTAGTCTTTGCCATATCTCGCGATTATAGCAGAATTCAGCAATGATGGCAAAATAGTCTCACATTTCTCCCTTGCGCTGGAGAACCCGCTCCAGTACCCTG
>NZ_DJGW01000096.1:31227-37893 GCF_002432845.1 Sphaerochaeta sp. UBA5836 | reverse complement strand
TCTGAGAGCGGAAGGTTTGAATCGCCTCGGCTCATTGGTCAAGGTTCTTTTGATGCCGACGCTCATGGTGTACGTACTGAAAAACGGTGCACAGCCTTTCTTGCTTATCTCATTGTCGTTTGCAACGTTGGGCGATTACTTTCTCACCGACAGCTCCAGAAAACCTTACTTCATCCTGGGTATGGTCAGCTTCGCATTAGCCCACCTGCTCTATTCCGCCCATCTGTTGCTGCGTCCGCTCCAATGGCACCGCCTTATGATCGGGGCGCTGCTGATGCTCATCCCCATGACCTATCTTCTGCTGCTTCTTAAAACATCCCCCGTCAAACTGCGATATGCCCTGTACGGTCTCAACCTGTTCATCATGACAGCCTTGTGCTTTGGCAGTGGTTCACCTCTTGCATCGCTTGGAGCCTTGGCTTTCATCATCTCCGACGGTATGATTGGCATGGAGGCTTTGCATCGGCGCCGATTCAGCGTCATCACCGAGATGGCCGTCTACATTCTGGCCCAACTGTTGTTGGTGCTGGGTTTTGTGAATTTGTAGGAGAACGCATGCACGAAAAGAAAGTATCGCTGCCCTATGCGCACAAGAAGAAAGAAGGGCTTGCAGCAGGAAGCCTCATCTACGTCGGAGACACCCAGCCCCAACAGACATCCATCCGCACACACATCTACCATGCAGGATCGTATCGGGTGGAGCAAGGATACACACGTGCTGACAAACAGCATGTCCTGTGGGTGGAAATCACCGGGCTGGAAGATATCCAGGCCATCGTACAGATTGCCAAAGAGTTCCAGATTGCCAATCTCAGCCTTGAGGATGTGTTTTCCACCGACCAGCGTTTGAAACTGGATCAGTACGATTCCTACCTTTCGGTAACCTTGAGAATCCTGGCTCATCAAGGGACACAAGAGCAGCAGCTCACCCTCTTTTTAGGCGATGGGTGGGTGCTCTCGATTGCAGAGTACAACCACCAGAGCTTCGATGCGGTAATCCGTCAGCTGTCCTCGGCAACCAAACTGCAGGGTACCGGTTCCAGCGCCCTGCTGCACGCACTCATCGACCGGGTGGTCGACCAGTATCTGGTCGAGGCCGATGAGCTGGAATTGAAAACCGAGAATCTGGAGGAGGTGGTCATTACCAATCCCCAAGAAACATCCGCTTCGGTCATCCATCAGCAAAAGACTGATATTCTTACGTTGAGAAGAATGACAAACCCGCTGAGGGAAATCCTTACCACCCTCATACGGACGGAAAATCCATTTCTGGACCGAAATACGACGTTTTTACTACGGGATGTCTACGACCACGCCCTCTGGCTTGCCGAGGAGTGTGATATGATGCGTGAGACGGTGTCGGGTATCATGGAAGTCTACCTCTCAAGCCTCGATATAAAGATGAACGCCATCATGAAGGTGTTGACCATCATCTCAACCATATTCATCCCGCTCACATTCTTGACCGGCTTATATGGCATGAACTTCTCCTATATGCCGCTGACAGATGCGTATTGGGGTTTCTTTGCAATCCTGGTCTGCTGTATTTTGGTTGTCTGCGGCATGGCCATCTATTTCAGGAGAAAAAAATGGTGGTGACAAACACGCTCAAACATACGGACATGGAGGATCTCCTTCCTGTTTTCAATGAAGCTTTCAGCGATTACGATATACCGATTTCCATGACAGCTGAGGCGTTCGCCTCCCATTTGGAAAGTCTCTCCTACAGCAAGGATGACTCGGTTGGCTTGTTCGAAAAACGACGGCTGGTAGGCTTTTTGCTGATCGGCCGTCGAGGCAGCGTCGCCTACGACGCAGGAACCGGCATCATCCCTTCCTATCGGGGAAGGGGTCTCTCACACACACTCATCGATGCTGCAGCCGCCCATCTTGCTGCAAGAGGCTGCACCACCTTCGTCCTGGAAGTCCTCGATACCAATACCAAGGCAAAGAACCTCTATCAAAGCCATGGATTTGCCATCAGGCGCAACTTGTTGTGCTTTTCAGCCAAGCAAGACGAACTTGTTGGGCAGTCCGATCTTTTGCTGGAGCCCCACGAGGATGGATACCGCGTCCCATCATGCTATGAAAGCAGCTACCAGAACAATGACCAGTCGGTTGCGGAGGGGTTGTATACGTGTTCCGACATCGTCGAAAAGGGAACAAGAAAAGGAGTCGCCTGGTACCACCATACCCGTGGTTCGATAGCCCAAATCAACATAGAGCCTCAGTATAGAGATGAAAACTTTATGAAAGAGGCTATCATTTCCTGTGCCAGAGCGTGTACTACGCAAACAGTGCGCATTCTCAATGTCGATGAGGCGGACACGGTAGTCATCAACGCCCTGCAAGCTGCAGGTTTCACCAAATTCACCACGCAAAGTGAAATGGTTCTCATCCTTGAAGAGCAGAAACAATGAGCACATACTCCATTTCAGTCATGAAAAATGAGCAGGAAGCCGAGACAAGAGAGCTCATGCAGCGATGCTTTGACAAAAGTCTTGCCTCGATCTTCTTTCTTCATCCCGACACCACGCTGGTCGTCATCCATGAAGACAGGATCGTTGCCGGTTTGAATCTCGATGTCTACCAGGTAAACAAGCAGGTGAAAATGGGATATCTGGGATGGCTTTACACCGATAAGGAACACCGGGGCAAGGGTCTTGCAGGCAAGCTCCTGTCCGAAGCTCTGGTCTTCCTTAGGAGCTTGGGCTGCACCGATGTTGCGGGGTGCGTGGAGGGGGACAATCCAGCATCCTTCAAGCAACTTGAAAACAAGGGTTTTTCCCGTCTCTCGCTGCTTGGCCAGGTAAGGCGCTTTCGCTTCGGGCTTTTCCGGGTTTGGAAGCATGCCTCCCGATTCTTCGATATGGGATACTTTTTTTGGCATTTGAGCCTCGACGATACCCGTACGCAATCCTATCCGGAAAACCTCAAAGCCTTTCTGTTGGGAGTTGTTGCAAACACCCTGCTGTTCATCCCGGTCCTCTTTGGCTGGAACCTGGTCTCTCTTCTCAACTTCTCCTGGATGCAGTTCTCCCACGAGACCGGATCGCTCCTCTTCGCACTCCCCCTAGTGAGTTTGCTCGTACGCACCCTGCCTTCCCTTGTGTTTGCACACATACAGAAAATCCGGCTCGTCTACAGACAGTGGGATACTGCGTATTTCACAGCCCTTCTGTTGCCGCTTCTCGTGGGTCTGCCGTTCCCTGTACCCGGAAACCTCTATATACAAGGAAGCAACTGGTCATTGAAAACCCATGCAAAAGACCTAGCGCGCATGAGCCTGATCTCAAATACCTCGCTCGCCCTGCTCTTCATCCTGCTTCCCAATCCCTATACGTTGTTCCTGTTGACGCTTGATACGTTTTTTTTCTTCTATCCATTCTGTGGATTCAACTCCTCACGTATCAAACGGGAAGGTTGGAATTACCGCCTCTTCAGTTATGTTCTTACCCTTGCCTGCTACGCATTTCTCTTGGTATACTGATTGCATTATGGATGACCCGTTACCTAGTAAAGGGTGTTCAGGCGAACACTCGTTTTTTTCGTTTGTGGCCGGGAGGTGTACATGCAAGTACAACTGACCGCCATCGTTATTCTGCTGTTGTTCTCTGCTGTCTTCTCAGCAACGGAAACAGCCTATACCTCCCTCTCATTCGTGCAGCTCAAGACCTTGGAGAACCGCAAGAAGCGCTCAAGCAGGCTTGCCTACAAGCTCAGCCAGAACCGCGATGCCCTGCTTACAACAGTACTTGTCGGCAACAATGTGGTGAACATCTCCGTCTCCGCCTTGGTGACCACCTTCGCCATTGAATATTTCTCAAGCCAGGCGGTAGGCTATGCCACCGGCATCCTTACGCTGGTGATCCTGATCTTCGGTGAGATAACCCCCAAACAGCTTGCACTGACGCACAATATGAAGATAGCCGTCTTCATGGCCTATCCGATTCGATTCTTCTCCATCGTTCTGTTCCCCGTCGTGTGGCTGCTCAGACAATTCTCCTCCTTGATCACCCGCCTGTTCGCCTCCCATACCGAGCCGGCCATCACGACCGAGGGGGTGATGCACATGGTGGATGCCGCCGAGAATGAAGGGTTGGTGGACCAATACGAATCCGATTTGATGCAGAGGGCCATCCACTTCAGTGAAACCCAGGTCCGCACCATCATGACCCACCGTACCAATGTGTTTTGCATCAGTGACGAGCTGACAATCCGTGACGCCTTCCCTTCCATCGTGAAGTCGGGCTTCAGTCGTGTTCCAGTCTTCCACGGCAGCGCCGAGAATATCATAGGGATTGTGCTGGTCCGTGACATCCTGCGGGCCCAACTGGAGAAGCGGATGGACAAGAGCATCTCCACCATTCTCAGGAAGCCTATCTTTGTGCCGGAGCAGATGCACCTTGACGATGTCTTCTTCCTGTTCAAGAAGGACAAGTTGCAACAAGCCATCGTGCTGGATGAATACGGCGGTTTCAGCGGAGTGGTCACGATGGAAGATGTGGCTGAGCAACTGTTCGGCGAGCTCTATGACGAGCACGAGCGAAGGTTCCCCGACCGAATCGTCGAGCGTGAGCAGATGCCTGGAACCTTCCTGGTCATGGCGGACACACCGTTCCAGCAGTTTGTCGATGAACTGGATCTTTCGGCCGACTGTCAGAAGCAGAGGACTTCCACGGTTGCCGCCTATGTATTGGAGTTGACCGGAGACATCCCCCAGGAGGGGGAAGTCGTCCAGTCTCCTTTAGGAACCTTTCGCATCATTTCCATGAAGGGAAACAGGATGGAGGCAGTGGAATTTTCTCCGACCATCGATGATGGAACCCTTCTGTAGCGTTGACTGAAGCGTGATGCGAAGGTATGATGGCTCCCATGAGCAAATATCCCTTCCATGAAATAGAGACGAAATGGCAACGGTACTGGGACGAGCATCAGAGTTTTGCCGTCACCGAGGATCCAAGCATCCCCAAGGACAAGCGGATGTATGTCCTGGATATGTTCCCGTATCCTTCCGGGGCTGGACTGCATGTCGGCCATCCTGAAGGATATACCGCCACCGATATCTACTGCAGATTCCTCAGGATGAACGGATACAACGTCCTCCATCCGATGGGCTTCGATTCTTTCGGCCTGCCGGCGGAGAACTATGCCATCAAGACCGGCACCCATCCACGGACGACCACCGAAAAAAATATCGAGAACTTCCGCAAACAGATCAAGAGCCTGGGCTTCAGCTACGACTGGAATCGTGAGATTTCCACCCACAGAAGCGATTATTACCGCTGGACCCAGTGGATATTCATCCAGCTCTTCAACAAGGGGCTTGCCTATGAGTCACACACCCCGATCAACTGGTGCGAGGCATGCAAAACCGGCTTGGCCAACGAGGAAGTGAAGGAAGGGAAGTGCGAACGGTGCGGAACCACGGTGGTTCGCAAGAACATCCGCCAGTGGGTGCTGAAGATCACCGAATACGCAGACAAGCTGCTTGCCGACCTGGACAGCGTGGACTGGCCGGAGTCGGTGAAGCTCATGCAGCGCAACTGGATCGGCCGCAGTGAAGGTGCCTCCGTCTCCTTCAAGGTCGATGGGATGGACGCCCAGCTGGAAGTGTACACCACCCGTGCCGATACGCTCTTCGGGGCAACGTACATGGTCGTCGCTCCTGAGCACCCGTTGGTTGCCCAACTGACCAAGGCTGAGCAGAAAGAGGCCGTTGAGGCATATCTTGAGTCAAGCGCACGCAAGAGCGATCTTGAGAGAACCGATCTTGCCAAAGAAAAGACCGGTGTCTTCAGCGGCAGCTATGCGATCAACCCGGTAAACGGCAAGCGCATTCCCATTTGGGTTGCCGACTATGTCTTGATCAGTTACGGTACCGGCGCAATTATGGCGGTTCCCGCCCACGATACCCGCGACTGGGAGTTCGCCAAGAAGTTCGGCCTGCCCATCGTCGAGGTACTCAAGAGCGAAGTCGACGTACAGAAGCAGGCTTGGACCGAGGATGGAGTGCATGTGAACAGCGACTTCCTCGACGGTCTGAACAAGGAAGATGCCATCAAGACAATGCTCGATTGGCTTGAGGAGCACAAGCTTGGTTCGAAAGCGGTCAATTACAAGCTTCGCGACTGGATATTCAGCCGACAGCGCTACTGGGGCGAGCCCATCCCCCTGGTGCACTGTCCCACCTGCGGCACGGTTGCCGTTCCCGAGGACCAGTTGCCGCTGCTGCTTCCCGAGGTGACCAGCTATGAGCCCAGCGGTACCGGTGAAAGTCCGTTGGCAAAAATTGAGGAGTGGGTCAATTGCTCCTGCCCGGTTTGCGGGGGAAAAGCAAAACGGGAGACCAATACCATGCCCCAGTGGGCGGGTTCCTGCTGGTACTACCTGCGCTATCTCGACCCAAAGAATGACAAGCAGTTTGTTTCAGCCGAGAAGGAAGCATACTGGATGCCCGTCGACCTCTATGTCGGAGGCGCCGAGCACGCAGTGCTCCACCTGCTGTACGCCCGTTTCTGGCACAAGGTTCTCTTCGACCTCGGCCTGGTTTCCACCTCCGAGCCCTTCAAGCGATTGGTCAACCAGGGCATGATCACCAGCTATGCGTTCCAACGCAAGGACAAGAGCCTGGTCCCCACCGATATGGTCGAGGAGAAAGAGACC
>NZ_DJGW01000096.1:0-31155 GCF_002432845.1 Sphaerochaeta sp. UBA5836 | reverse complement strand
GAGATCATCAGCGAGTACGGCGCCGACTCGATGCGCATGTATGAGATGTTCATGGGGCCGCTTGAAGTTTCCAAGCCTTGGGCTACGACCGGTTTGGTCGGTGTATATCGTTTCCTCGACCGCATCTACAGGCTCTTTGAGGAGCGGACCATCACCGATGAACAGCCTTCGGATGAGTTGAACAGGACGCTGCACAAGACAATCAAGAAGGTGACCTATGATACCAATACCCTGAACTTCAATACGGCGATCAGCCAGATGATGGTATTGGTCAACGAGCTGTACAAGGTCGAAACCCTGCCCAGGGTGGTGGCCGAGACTTTGGTCAAGCTGCTCGGCCCGTACGTTCCCCACCTTGCTGAAGAGCTGTGGGAGCGCCTTGGCCATAGTGGAGGTCTCTCAACCGTAGCATGGCCGCAGTTTGTTGAGGAGTTGACGGTCGACAACCAGATCGAGATGGTCTTCCAGGTTAATGGAAAGGTTCGTTCCAAGGTGATGGTTTCCAAAGGACTTGGCAAGGATGAAGTCCTGGCAATGGCAAAGAAGGACGAGAAGCTTGCGAGCTGGCTCGAGGGCAGGACGATCGTCAAGGAGATTGTCGTTGCCGACAAGCTGGTGAATATCGTTGTAAAATAACGAATCATGCATCACCACGCGAGAGGGAGCTCACGCGTGGTTTTTTTCTGTTCATTTCTCCAATACCAGATTCAACCTGAGCGTGCTGCTGTACTGCTGTGCATCACCCTTGAAAGGCTTGATCAAACGCGCCCAGAGCCGGCCGATGGAAACCTCTTCGTGCAGGGCTCCCTGTACATAATAGAGAAAAGGTTCGGAGCGCTCGAAATCCAATCCATTCTCCGATACCAACTGGTACATGACCATTTCCAACGGACTGGACAAGGGGGTGTGTTCAATATACACCCTGCCAAAGCCCGGGTGCTTGGCAACCAAGGAAACATCGCAAATCGGGATAAGAAGGGAAGCATCCAAAGTATTGAAAGGAAGGGGTTCTATGACAATGACCACATCGGTTGAAGGAGTCTGAAGGGAGATTGCCGCTCGAAGATCAGAGGGAACCAAAAAACACAACAAACACAAAAGAAAACCGCAATAGGCTGCCTTGCATAGCTGAATCCGCCTCCATGTCCTTGATATATGTTCCATACGCTCTTAGTACAGTATCTTAGGTAAAAAACCTGTGTCAAGTGTTTACCTATACGCTCAAAGCAATTCCTTGAAGAAATCATAATCACCAGAGAGTTATTTGTAAAGACAATCAAATTACATATACTATTTGTTTCTTGTATAGTGAAATAATATGGTATCTTCAAAACACCATTCTTATGACACAGCAAAGCCTAGCCGAGCACCTTTGCCAGACCACCCTTGCTTGTCTCCCGATAGAGGGATGGAAGTGCTTGCCCTGTTTCCATCATGACTTCGATGACACTGTCAAAGCTTACCTTGTGACGGCCGTCACCAAGCAGGGCATAGGAACAGTGGTCGAGCGAGCGCATGGCCGCCAAGGCATTGCGTTCTATGCAGGGAATCTGGACCAGACCCCGCATCGGATCGCAGGTAAGCCCCAGATGATGCTCAAGGCCCATCTCCGCCGCATACTCGATCTGATGGATGCTGCCTCCCAGAAGATGGGTGGCGGCAGCACCAGCCATTGCGCAGGCGACACCGATCTCACCCTGGCACCCCACCTCGGCACCGCTGATCGATCCATTGGTCTTCACTACATTGCCGATGATACCGGCGGTGAGGAGAGCCCTGAGAATTTTCACCTTGGGCAGCTTGTACTGCTTTGCCAAAAAGTAAAGGACCCCGGGGAGAACCCCGCAACTTCCACAGGTGGGTGCGGTGACGATCAAGCCGCCCCCGGCGTTCTCTTCGCTCACAGCCAAGGCATAGCTGAGAGCCAAAGCGGTACTCCCGAGCGGGCCGGAAAACTCGGTTGCCTTGGAGTTGTACTGGCTTGCCTTGCGTGCCAGCTTGAGTCCGCCGGGAAGAACGCCCTCGGCATCCAAACCGCGTTCAACGGCACTGCTCATGACATTCCAGACTTCCTCCATGTAGGTGAGAATTTGTGGACCCTCCCATTGGACGGCGAACTCCCACAGCTGAAGTCCTTCCTCGGAACAATATTCGAGTATCTGCTTCATCCTGGAATACTCTTTGGGATAAACACGCTTGGAAGCCTCTTCCTCGACCCCTTCAATAATGATCTTCCCGCCGCCCACACTATAGTAGGTCTGCTCATGGGTCACATTTCCTTGTGCATCATAGGAGCGGATGGACAAGGCATTGGGATGAAAGGGCTTCTCGATATCGGGATACCAAACGATCTCAACTTCGCTGCCCTCCTTGGCAAAGACCTCCCGCAGAGCCTTGTCGGTCAGGTGGCCTTTTCCCGTGGCGGCAAGGCTGCCGTACAAATCCGCCTCATACCGCGCCTGATGAGGATGCAATGAAAGAAAATGAGCCCCCGCAGAGCGCGGTCCCATGGTATGACTGCTGGAGGGGCCATAGCCGATCCGGAAAAGTTCGCGAAGGGATTCCATAGCCGAACTCTATCGGTTTATCCATAAAAAGGGAAGGTGTTTTCTACCAGAGGGGGGCTTTGGAAAGCGAGGTGGAGAAGGTGCCCTCAACCAGGTCCGCGTAGAGAGTCAGGCAAAGCTGCATCTCCTGATTCCACCAACGCTCGACAAGTCCTTCAGCTTCCACCTCGATGGCATCGTTCCAGAGAAAATAGAAGGATCGCTGGTCGCTTCTTTCGTTGATCCAGTACCCTGCAGGAAGATCGGCAAGCGTGATTGCGAGCTTAGGCAGAAGAATCAGGCTCTCTTGGTCCACAGTACCATTGAGCAGGTCAACCAAGAATTTCGAGGTGTCCAACAGAGCAACATCACAGGCCATTGCGACCAATGCCTCGCCATTGAGATTCTCTATTGCCTGGGCATTGTGGGGGTAGGCATCCAAGAGGAGACTGGCAAGCCGTCCCTGCTTCTGGTCCAGGACGATCGGCGTCCTGCACCCCGGATAGAAAAATCCTCCATAGGGAAACAGGCTTGAGAGAGGATAGGCGCAGAAAACAGTGAGCCGATCCCGCCTGACGGCGATGGTCGCCTTCGTTGTCCCGCCTTCCAAGTGCACATGCTTTAGATCCCCTGAGGCGTCATAATAGACGAGGGTATGCCACAGCGGACGATGGCTGACTTTCTTCCAAGGATGCTCTTCGGTGATGACAATCTCCACCTGCCTCTCATAGAGAGGGTTGAACTCACAACTGATGCAAAGAGCCAGAAGAGCAAAGCATACAAACCATTTCACACCACCTTAGGTGCAAAGACCGCCTTCCTGCTTCAACTGCTGCCGGTAATCATCCCTGAATTGTTCAAACAACGTTCTCACCCCTTCACTTTGGTAATCGGCATAGGTCCACTTCAAGCCATGGAACGCGTGGTTTTCATAGTGCAGCGTCACTTCGGCGTATATGCCGTCACTGAGGGGGATGCGATGACTGCGATTCTTCGTGGTGGCGAGAATGAGATTCTCCAGACACAGCAATCCCGGGTCGAGATTCACCTCTCGCTTTGCATCCACCCGATACAGGTCCTCCAGTGCATTGGTCTCACGCTTGATTGCGGAGAGCCGTGCCGGGTCGACCAATGTCTTGAACTGCAGGTAACAGCGATACGGCTTCGATCCCATCTCCCGATCGTAATAATCAGTATAGGTAAAGAGTGTGAGGGCACTTTGGTTCAAAACAGGGCCGTAATGGGTTTCAAGACGAGAGACAACCGGCTCGAGGAGAGCCGGATCTTTTACCAACACCCCCATTATCAAGGACCTGGGGGTGAACGAAAGCAGCCGTCCCATCCTACAAGTTTGAGGTGAACGTCCCCAGAACCCGTACCGAAAGACAGAGCTCCGACAGTTCAGCCAACGCAACATCGAAGGCACCGCTTTCCCCGAGTTCGGTCTCGACGAAGAACGAATACTCCCAAGGCTTTCCGGGTATCGGACGGCTCTCCAGCTTCTTCATGTTCAGGCCATGCTTGGTCAAGACCAACAAGGCGGAAAACAGGGAGCCCGGACGATCGGGAACAGTGAACCGCAGTGAGGCGCGGTTTACGGCCGAAGTCGACCGGAAGACTGCGCTGCGCTCCTCACGGCAGATGATATAGAAGCGGGTATAGTTGCGGGGATTGCTTTCAATGCCTTCCTCCAGGATCTCCATTCCGTACACCTTTGCAGCCGGAGCTCCGGCGATGGCGGCCTTGGTGGGATCCTTTGCCTCCTTGACATAGGCTACCGCACCGGCGGTATCGAAGAAGGGGATGGCCTGGGCATGGGACATTTCATGCTGCAGATACTCGGTACACTGTGCCAATCCTTGCGGATGGGAGTAGATCTCCCTGATATTCTCCTTCTTTGAACCGGGAAGTCCGATGAGATTGTGGATAATCCTGATCTGCTGTTCCCCCACCACCTGGATGGCCTGATGCCGGTCAAGCAAATCCAGATTCTCATAGATGGTGCCGCCAAGCGTGTTTTCCAAAGGAATCATGCCATAGGAGGCCCTGCCCTGCAGTACCGCCTCGAACACATCGGGGAAGGACTTGCAAGGAAGGACATCGGTGGACTCGCCAAACGCCCTGCGGATGGCGAGCTCGCTGTACGCTCCACGCTCTCCTTGGAAGGCAACAACCAACTGATCGGTTGCAACTGAAGGCCCCTTGCCCAGGCTGAGGGTTTCAGGCAGGATGCGAGGGATGCGCTCCAAGGATTTGCCGACAACCGCACTGAGAGCCTGCAGGTCGCGCATCAGTTTCTCAAACTGGGAGGGATACAGGGACTGGGGACCGTCGCTGAGTGCTTTTTCAGGATTATCATGCACCTCGACGATCAAGCCGGAGGCTCCGCCGGCGATCAAGGCAAGACTCATCGGGCTTACCATATCCCTCAGGCCCGTTGCATGGCTGGGATCCCCGATGACCGGAAGATGGGTCATTTTTTGTACAACAGGTATGGCGGAGACATCCAGGGTGTTGCGGGTGGCCCGCTCATAGGTGCGGATGCCGCGTTCGCACAATACAACCTGGTCGGTTCCACTGGCCATCAGGTATTCGGCTGCCATCAGCCACTCCTCGATCGTGGCGCAAAGGCCCCGTTTGAGCAGTACCGGCATGCCGGTCTTCCCGACCGCCTTGAGCAGTTCAAAATTCTGCATGTTCCTTGCACCGATCTGGAACATGTCGATGTACTTGGTCATCATGGGAGCATCGGAAGGATTGACGATTTCTGTGGTAACCGGCATGCCGTACTTCTCCCCCGCTTCCTTGAGGTACTTCAAACCCTCTTCCCCCAACCCTTGGAAGGCATAGGGACTGGTTCGGGGCTTGAAGGCACCGCCGCGAAGAATCACGGCTCCTGCTTCCCGAACCGAGGCGGCGATGCTCATGATCTGCTGTCGCGACTCGACCGCGCAGGGACCGGCAATGATTGCAATACGATTTCCGCCGATCTTCACCTTGCCGACGGTAACAATGGTATCCTCTTTTTTCAACTCACGCGAAGCAAGTTTATACGGTTTGCTGATGGGTACGACACTGGCCACTCCCTCAAGCAACTCAACTTCACGAATATCGAGGGTGCTCCGGCCGACTGCACCGAAGACAGTCTCTTCCTGCCCAATGATTTCCTTGACGGTGTAGCCTTTTCCCATCAGAAAGGACCTGATCGACTCTTTCTGCAGTTCGCTGATTTGTTTTTTCAGTACGATTATCATGAAAATACGCTAGAGCGTAACCATAAAAAGGTCAAGGGAGCGTTGCTTTTTTTGCTCTGGCATGGTAGGTGATTGCACATGGATGAACACTATTGGGATGACCTGTTTGCACAATTCAGAGAAGCCATCGAGAAGGAGGGGCAACTACTGCCCTCGGTCTCGATTATCGCCGAGCGGGAGAACGACCCATTCCACGTGCTGATCGCAACCCTCATCTCACTCAGAACCAAGGATGAGGTCACCCTTGCAGCGAGCCAACGGCTCTTTGCCCTGGCCGGCGATCCCTATGCCATGGCCGGCCTCTCCGAAGAGGCCATCGAGCAGGCCATCCATCCTGCCGGGTTCTATAAAACAAAGGCAAGAAACATCCGCCTGATTTCAGAAATCCTGATAGCACAGTACAATGGCAGGGTACCCGACACACGGGAGCAGCTGCTTGCACTGCCTGGGGTGGGGATAAAGACCGCGAATCTCACCTTGAATCTAGGGTATCAGATTGATGCAATTTGTGTGGACTGTCATGTACACCAGATTGCCAACCGCCTGGGCTGGGTCGAGACAAAAACACCCGAGCAGACCGAAATTGCCTTGCAGCATGTCATGCCCAGGCGTTTCTGGATACCGCTGAATGAACTCTTGGTACGCTTCGGCCAGCTGATCTGCACACCGGTCAGCCCTTTCTGCAGCAAATGCCCACAGGCCGAACGCTGTCCCAAAATCGGTGTAGTGCGCAGCCGCTAATAACAGGAGCGAACGACGCTTGCAACCGACTCCGCCTTGCCAAGCGTGTAGAAATGCACAGACGGTGCTCCATGGGCAAGCAGGTCCTTCGTCTGAAGCGTGCACCAATGCACCCCGATCTCACGAATCTCAGCAAGCTTGGTGGCTTTGGTCAGCTGCTCGACCAACTCGGAGGGGAAATCGACATGGAAGGTTTGGGGAATGGTGGCCAAATCCCGTTTGCTTCCAATTGGTTTGAGTCCCGGGATGATGGGAACGGTAATGCCGGCCTTTCTGCAGGCATCGACGAACCGGTAATACACCGCATTATCGAAAAACATCTGGGTCACAATATAGTGGGCTCCTGAGTCCACCTTGTGCTTGAGCATTTCAATATCTCGTTCAAGGTTTGGTGCTTCGGCATGCTTTTCGGGATAGCCTGCAACTCCTATACAGAAATGGGTCTTCCGGGCATTTTGCAAATTCTGGTCCAAGTACCTGCCCATATTCAAGTCATTGATCTGGCTTACCAACTCGCTGGAGTGCTCATACCCTCCCTTGACCGGGACAAACCGCTTCTCCCCGTTTGGCGGATCTCCACGAAGGGCAAGCACGTTCTCAATCCCCAGGAAGTTCAGTTCAACCAAGGCATCCTCAAGCTGATCTTGGTCCATGCCCCCGCAGATCAGGTGGGCCACCACCGGGATGTTGAAGGTATACTGGATCAAGGCGGAGAGGGCGATGGTTCCCGGTCTCTTCCTGACAGTCCTGCGTTCCAAAAGACCATCAGGGCGTTCAAGGTAGACCACCTCCTGCTGATGGTTGGTGACATTGATGTACGCAGGCTCGAACTGGGAGAGCTGGCGCACAGTTTCCAACAGCGTCTGGGCATCACCACCCTTGAGGGGAGGTACCAGTTCGAAGGTAAACAGGGGGCGCTTGGCCTGTCGGAGTATGTCGATTACTTGCATGGCCTCAGTATTCCATACCACCAAGCAGTGTGGCAAGCGCCTCGATCGTTACCCCTTTTCTCTTTGCATAGAGGGCTTTTTGCTCTTCACTGACCTGTTGCACGCCAAAGTAACGAAGATGCTCCCCGCCAATGAGCATTCCGCACACTGATGAGGGAGGATCCATGGCAAAGCTTTCGGTCAGTCGGACCTGGATGTTGGCTGTCGCATCCAGCAGGGAGAACAGCGTTTGTTTCTCGCTGTGATCACTCCAGGACGGGTAACCGGGAGCCGGTCGGATGAAAGAGAGGTCGTCCTCCGTCCACAACTGCTGCAGCTGAATCTGGGCCTGCTCCGCCAACACCTCGGCTAGCCGGTCGGCCAGCAGTTTGAGAGAGAGCAACTGCATGGTCTTTCCCTCAACTTCCAATCGCTTCAGATACCGGTCCAGGGTGAGGGAGGAAGTGGCGACAAACAGACCCACCGTATCATCGGGTGCAATATAGTCTGCGAGACACAAACCGCTTTGCTCATCGCGGAGGAAGTAGAAGCAGGCATCACCTACCTTGACCTGCAAGCGGTCGCTGGAAGCGGGAAACAAGCCGTAGACGATTTTACATCCTGCTTCGAAGAGGCTGATGATTTCAGGCTCGCCAAGCAGGGCTTTCCCTTCGGCAATGAGGTTCTTCCCCTCCAGGCTGTCATAAGGCACCTTCCAGGCCGAGCAGTACATGCGCCAATTGATGCCGGATGCCAAATCCTTCAGGCTGAAGTCGGTTTTAGTGAATACGCCGTAGACCTTGGCTTTGGTGCCCTGCTGCTTCTGGCCTCTCTTGAGCAGGGCCTCTGCGTAGAAGGATTGGCTCTGTTTTGGCCCCCGATGCTCTTCCCTCAGTTGCTGATAGACAGCTTGTACAGTACGTTTATAGGCTTTCCCATCCGGGCCTACCACCTGTTTTGCGGCCAAGGCCATGGCCGATGCATCCTTGGTTTGAATTACCGCCTCGGAGTAGAGGACGGAGAGCTTGACCGCCGTATGCAGTTCACTGGTGGTCGCACCCCCAACAAATATGGGAATGGAGGAACCCTTCTCTTCAAACAGCTTGATGACATTCTCCATCTCCTTCAGAGAAGGTGTGATCAGGGCGCTCAGCCCGACCAAGTCTGCCTTGTGGCTTACGGCAGCTTCCCAGATGACCTGGGGAGGAACCATCACCCCGAGGTCGATCACCTCGAAGCCATTGCAGCGAAGAATCAGATTGACGATGTTCTTGCCGATATCATGCACATCGCCCTTGACAGTGGCCATCACGGCAACCGGCCGTTTTTGACTGCTTGAATCAAGAGCATTCTGTTGCAAATATTCAGCTATCCTCGGTTGGAGGATATCAACAGCTAGTTTCATTGTGCGTGCACTTCGTACTACCTGGGGGAGGAACAGCTTGCCCAGCCCGAAGAGCCGGCCTACTTCCTTCATGCCGTCCATCAGAGGCCCTTCCACCAACGAAAGGGGATTCTCGCCCTCAAGCTCCTGCAGGTCCTGCTCCAAGTATGCATGGTCTCCTGCAAGAACGGCGTCGAAGAGACGTTCGGCGGCACTTCGCCGGCTGCGGTCGGCTCTCTGCTGCGGCGGCGTCTCATCCTCTTGCACTTCAAGGGCGAGAGCAATCAGGTTCGCCCGGTTTTGTGACAAGTCCTCATCATCTGCAAGCAGGGCTTTCTCTATGACCGAGCGTGTTTTCTCGTCCAAGCTCTCCGGCTTGACAAGAGTTGCCGGATTGATGATCGCCATATCCAGGTCTGCAAGGGAGAGCAGCACTGCATGCATCGCTGTTCGGATCGCCTCATTTCCGCGAAAGGAGAAACTGAGATTCGACACCCCGCCGCTTGTGTGGCAAAGCGGATACCTCGCTTTCAAGGTCCGGGTGGCGAGAATGAAATCACGGGCATAGGTGTCATGCTCTTCAATTCCGGTGGCAATCGACAGGACATTCGCATCGAAGATGATGTCCTGTTCCCTGATGCCTGCATTGACAAGCAAGGCATGGCTGCGTTCGGCTATCGCCATTTTTCTCTCATAGGTGGCAGCCTGTCCCTCTTCATCAAAGAGCATCACCACCATGGCATGTCCGTACCGGGCAATCTGCCTGGCATGCCTGATGAAGCTTTCTTCGCCTTCCTTCAGGCTGATGGAGTTTACAATCCCCCTGCCCTGCACCTCGCCAAGGGCCTCTTCGATTACCGACCAGTCGGAGGAGTCGATCATGATTGAAGCCTTGCTCACCGAGGGATCGCCGGCGATATGGCGCAAGAACGAGCGCATGCCCGCTTTTGCATCGAGCATGGATGCATCCATGCAGACATCCAACACCCGGGCTCCCTGAGCTACTTGCCGGCGGGCGATGGCCAGGGCCTCCTCCCACTTCTCTTCTTTGATCAAGCGGGCGAATTTGCGCGATCCTGCAACGTTCGTACGTTCACCGATCACCAGCAGTTCGTTGGGTTTTACCTCTATCGAATCAAGACCGCTCAGCATCAAAGAAGTGGAGGGTTCGTGCCTGCTTCTGGGAACTGCCTTGTGGCAGGCCCGGGCCAAGGCGGCTATATGAGAAGGGGTGGTGCCACAACATCCGCCAAGGATGTTGAGTCTGCCCTGTTGCAAAACCCCTGCAAGTTGGTCTGCCATCGTATCGGGAGCAAGGGTGTAGACACCCTCCTTGTCGGGAAACCCTGCGTTGGGATGGGCGCTGACATAGAAAGGACAGATTGCATCAAGCTCCTCGATGAGGGGGAGCATTTGTTCGGGGCCTGTCGAGCAGTTCAACCCCAAGCTGAAAAGGGGAAACGGACTGAGGCTGGTTACAAAGGCCTCAAGCGTCTGGCCGCTGAGCGTTCGCCGGCTCTGGTCGCTGAAGGTGACGCTGACCATGATCGGGATGGTTTTGCCCTCCTCGGCCATGGCATCGAGGCAGGCAAGGATGGCACTCTTGGCAGCAAGCGTATCAAATACGGTTTCAATCAGAAGCAGATCCACGCCTCCCTGAACCAAGGCCCGCGCCTGCTCTCGATACATCGAAAAGAAATCCGAAAAATCACTCTGCCGGTAGGCGGGGTCTTCCACCTTCGGGGAGAAGGAAAGGGATCGGTTGGTCGGCCCGAGGACCCCGGCAACGAAGGCGTAACCATCATTTGCGGCCTCGAAATCGGCAGCCGCTTCACGCGCAATTTCACAGGCAGCCTGGTTGATGGTTTGCACCTGGTCCTGCAGGCCATACTCAGCCAGATTGAAGGCATTGGCGCAGAAGGTATTGGTCTCGATAATGTCGGAACCTGCCTCGAGGTATTGCCGATGAATCGCATATATGACATCACCACGGGTGAGATTGATCACCTCGTTGCATCCATAGGCGGCAAGATCCTCAAGCGTATAGTCTTCGACGGTCAAGCCCTGGCTTTGGATCATGGTTCCCATCGCCCCGTCAAGCAATACAACACGCTCAGAGAGCAGTCTTTTCAGGTATTCCGTTCGGTTCATTGCAGTATATCCCTCCAAAGGCTGTGGATACTCGGTTCGATGGTCCAAAACCAATTGATTACTTACTACTATCGGGCATCCTCCCAATGTAGGACATCAATCTATACATTGGTGTTGTCTTACGCTTCCCGCTCATGGGAAACCTCGAAGAGGCGCAGCGGGCAGGCTTGGGTGCACAATCCGCACACTACGCAGAGCGAAACATCGAAGACCAACTTTGCCTCGCTGTTCATCCTCAGCGCCCTTGGCGAACAGACTGCGGTGCAAGCGCCGCAGTGGATGCAGCCTTCCTCCCGAAAGAGCAGTTCCTTGACCATTTCGGAGACGATGACACCGGCATCAGAGAGGTAGATTACACTGGCATCGAGGTTCTGCTCGGTTCCGGAAAGCTCAACAATGAGCTTGCCTCCCCGACCACTGGCGACATCGGCATTGAGAATGTTGATGTCCACATCGTAGGTGCGGGCAAGTTTGCTGACAATCGGCTGCTCCACCAAGGTGGGAGAGAAGCGTAAGGCATAGCGTCGTTTCATTGCTCACCTCCTTCACGGGGAACCAAGGGTTTGACAAAGCTGTCCTTGGGGAACATCTGTACCGGTTCGGTAAGGAAGAACCGTTTCTCACGAATCCATCGGCCCAGCAGCTCGGCGATCTCCCGTGCCTTTGCAAGCGAAGAAAGAGGAGCAGTCCTGACTTGTTTGCCGTCAGGGAGGGTGACACTGCCGCTTGCAAGCTCGGCATAGGAGACGGTCCCCACCGCCGGGTGATTCTCTTGTCCATAGTCGAGGATGGTGGTCTCGATCTGGTCGTTGGAGATGCTCAGATGCTTGGCCATCCTCTCGTCCAGAACCGGGATGGGAATCCCGATGCCGACAAAAAGGGATACACCGTACTTCTCATAGTAAGCCGACCTGATGTAGTCGGCTGACATCTGCTTTGCATCACCGATTACCGCCAGGGTGGCTCCCGGGAGCTTGGGAATCCCAAACTCATTGCGCTCCCGCCTGGTGTTGAACTGAGTGCCGTTCCAAACCACATACCCTTCGGTACCACCGAGGAAAATACGGGTTCCAAGGCCGATGGTCCGTAAAAACGGGTCGTTGAGCAGGGGGCTGAGTTCTCCGCTGGTGGAGTAGGTGACATTGCTGTAGCGGGGAAGAAGGCTTCCCATATACGTGTATTTGATCCGATTGGTGCTGTTCGTAGCTGCAGCGTAGTTCTGGTAGGCGTTGCGGGGATTGAACAGGTAGAACTCGTTGACCGTCTCCTTGTTGATCCAGGTGTCGATTTCCTTGGTCGGATAACAATCGGTTCCCTTGCCCCTGGCATGCAGACGCACATCCTTGCCGCGAATGAGATCCTCGATGACATTGGCCCCGCCATAGGTTGGATCGAATTTTGATTCGCTGGTTGCTCCGATATAGGTATCGACTGCAGCAAGCCCTTCATAGGCACTCACCCCGTTGATGGAGATCTCCTCCATCCTGATGCCCGGAGACCAATGGCCGAAATTGATGATTGCCCCCGAGGAGCACATCGGACCGAATGTGGCTGTGGTGACCACATCCACTTCCTGGGCCAGCTCAGCCAAGCTCTTTTCTTTTGCCATTTTGGTAAAGACCTCGGCTGTAACCACCACCGCCTTACCTGTTTTGATCTTCTCATTGATCTGGGCAATCGTTTTTGCCATAGAAGCTCCTCTATTCGTTGAACTCGACCCCCTCAAGGGTCAAGACCGGGATTAAATGATAGGCTGGGACCTCGTAGGGATGGCTGTCCAAGAGGGCTTGGACCGCCTGGGCGGCATGCTCTTCATCGACAACCAATTCTAAACGCCACTGTGGCACTTGTTCAAGCGTTCCCACCTGCCCAAGGAAGGGAGAACTTCCAGCAAGGGGCCGCCATTGTCCGGTTCCCAGGGTTTGGAAGCAACATCGGTCGTAAGCGCCCATGGTACCGGCCCCTGCATTGAAAACAGCTTCCTTGACCACCTCCAGATGCGACTGGGGAACATAGAAAACCATCACGTACATCGTTGCATGCCTCCCGTATTGCCCGTATGATACGGCTATGGTAAAGCTTCTGGTATTTCTGGGCAACCCTGGCAAGGCGTACGCTAAAACACGGCACAATGTCGGCTGGATGGTTGCCGAACATCGGTATCCTCACGCAAGCTGGAGCGAGAAGTTCCATGGTCTGGTGAGTCTTGACAACTCGACCAGGCTGCTCAAACCCACCACGTATATGAACGAAAGCGGCAGGTCGGTCCGTGCCTGCATGGATTTCTACGGATATGCTATAGATGAGATACTGGTCATACACGACGATCTGGAGCTGCCGTTCGGAACACTGCGGCTGCAAAAAGGCGGGGGACTGGGAGGACACAACGGCCTGAAATCAATCAAGGCGCATACCCAAAGCGACCAGTTTTTCAGGTTGAGAATCGGCATCGGCAGACCGACTCACGGCCCGGTTGCATCCTTCGTGCTGGAGCGGTTTACCCAGGAAGAGGAGATTTCCTTGCCATTGGTGATCAATCTTGCAGTAAGAATGCTCACAGACACATATTCTTCTCTACCGGTAACAAAAACATTAGTCTAACAGTACCCATTTTTCAAGAAAGGGGTTACATCCATGAGCTCTCATGGTATACTGACTGTACTGTTCATGGATGAATCCACCCGCAGGGAGGCGCGCTTTGATTACACGTGATTTCCGCATTTCAGTTCGCACCAGGACTGAAATGGATTTTTTTCCAGCGTTGTTTCCGTCGGATTCCGATCTTCTTTCGCTCTACAAGCAAGCAACGGAACTCGCATACATCTACAACAGCAAGGTGAAGGCAAAGGGTGGCAATGACTGGGTTTCTGCAGGAAAACTCCATGCCACAGCAGTACTTCATCAGCTCTATCAGAGTGTTCTCAGTCGATACCTCAGCGACAGCGAACCAGATTTCTTCACCCGCCTTACCGCCCTTATCAACAAGAACCATGCCGCCCAGGAGGTTCTTGCCTTCTACATAAAGGAGTTTCCCTCTCCCCTTTTGGTGCAGCAGTCGCTTCCTCTGGATTACTTTTATGAAGAGTCGCTTCGCGGCTACTTCCTGCATCAGGTCATGCAGGAGAATCCCGCCCTCATCGCTGCCGCAAAACCCTTTCTTGCTCCCGAAGGCCTCACCTTCCCCCAAGCTTCCCAGGCGGTTACGGCCCTGCTTGGCGGGTATACCAGGGCATCCGCGGCCATGGCAAACAGCGATTCGGACATTTTCTCCTTTCTCACCCGGCCGGCAAAGCTCTATCCGGACTCGTTGCTCGACCAAATCAGCTATATTCTTGAAGCTTGGGCTGATCTGATCCCGCAGAACCTGAAAACAATGCTCCTCAGGGCCATCGATTTCGTACAGGAAGAGGACAAGCCGCACTACCCGCCGGTTGGCGGCGGAGGAAGTCCGGTGATGGTTGTCCCCGACTACAGCATTTTCGACCATGAGTACGAGGCTTTTACCGCTGACAGGAACTGGATGCCCAACGTCATCATGATGGCAAAGTCAACGTTGGTGTGGCTGGACCAGCTTACCAAGGAGTACGGCTATCCCATCGACACACTGGACAAGATTCCTGATCAGGAACTGGAGAAACTCTCCTCGCGCGGCTTTACCGCCTTGTGGCTCATCGGGCTGTGGGAACGCAGTCCAGCAAGCAAGAAGATCAAGAACTTGTGCGGCAATCCCGATGCCGAGGCATCGGCCTACTCGCTGAAGAACTATGAGATTGCAGAGGCCATCGGGGGATGGCAGGCATTGGACAACCTGCGCCAGCGTTGCAGCCGCTACAACATCCGCCTGGCCAGCGACATGGTGCCCAACCACACAGGCATCGATGGCGACTGGGTTTTCAACCACAGCGAGTATTTCATCCAGCAGGATTATCCTCCCTTCCCTTCCTATACGTATGACGGCCCCAATCTCTCCTCCGACTCGAATGTGGAAATCAAGCTGGAGGACCACTATTATGACCGCAGCGATGCTGCCGTCACATTCAGGCGCCGAGACCTCCGCTCTGGACAGACTTCGTATATTTTCCACGGCAACGATGGGACTTCGATGCCCTGGAACGATACCGCCCAACTCGATTTCCTCAATCCAGCCACCCGCGAGGCTGTGTATCAGCAGATCAAGCATGTCGCGAGCAACTTCCCGATCATTCGGTTCGATGCCGCAATGACTCTGGCAAAGAAACACATCCAGCGGCTCTGGTATCCAAAACCGGGCCACGGCGGTGATATTGCAGGCCGCACCCAGCATGGGATGGACGAACTTGAGTTCAACCAGAGAATCCCCCAGGAGTTCTGGCGGGAGGTGGTTGACCGCATCAACGAGGAGCTTCCCGACACCCTGCTGCTTGCCGAAGCTTTCTGGATGATGGAAGGATACTTTGTTCGTACATTGGGGATGCATCGAGTCTACAACAGCGCATTCATGAACATGCTCAAGAACCAGGAGAACCAGAAGTATCGGGAGACGATCAAGAACACCATCGCTTTCGAACCTGAAATCCTCAAGCGCTTTGTCAACTTCATGAACAATCCCGACGAGGAGACGGCGGTCGCCCAATTTGGAGACGGGGACAAGTACTTCGGTGTTTGCACCCTGCTGGCCACCATGCCCGGCCTGCCGATGTTCGGCCATGGCCAGATCGAGGGCTATCGCGAGAAATATGGCATGGAGTACCGCCGTGCATATTGGGATGAAAGACCCAACCAGCATCTGGTGGATGAACATTATCGAAGAATCTTTCCGCTTTTGCGAAAGCGGTATCTATTCAGCGGTGTCGATTACTTCCAGCTCTTCGACCTCTATCGGGATGGATCGGTACAACAGTCGGCCTTCTGCTATGTAAACGGCACCGAGCGGGAACGCGCCTTGGTGCTCTACAACAACCAGTATGAGTGCGTGGAAGGCTGGATCAAGACCAGCTCCCCCAAATTGCTGAAGGTCGGTGAGGATAAACGAAGCGAAACCACAAGCCTCGCCGAGGCTCTCGGTTTGACTGTGGGCGGAAGAAGGTACCTCCTTTATGATTCGTTCAACGAAGGCCTTACCTATATGAAACCTTCGCTGAAGGTATATGACGAAGGGTTTGCCGTCCAGCTTAAGGGTTTTGAGACAAAGGTGTTCTTGAACATCCGCGAGGTTGAGGATGTCGACGGCACCTACTCCGAGCTGTATGAGCAGATCGGGGATGGAGGAATACCCAATCTTGAACAGGAAATCCTTGCACTCCGCCTCAAGCCTGTGTACAAGGCGATGGAGAGCTTCCATTCGGAGAGCTTTTTCAAGCAGATCAGGCTCATCCTTGGAGGAGAAGCCACCAGCAAGAGCGAACGAAAACTCATTCTCACCTTGGCTGAGGCCTACGCCCATCTAGTGGCTGCCGTGGAGAACCTGCATCCCGCTGCCAAAAAATCACTGCCATCCCTGCCGCAGGATGTCAATCCCGCCCAGATGCTCTCACAAGTCCAGCGGTACAGCACCCTCTTCAAACAAGAGGAAACCCGGGTCTTTCTGCACGGCTCGCGCATCCTTGACGAAATGGAGGCGGTGGTCGCAGCCTCCTTCTTCCTCAAACCGTTCCTCAGCAATGAGGCAACCATCGGCGAGGCGATGCGGGCGAGCGACACCCTGCTGCTCTCGCGATTCTTCTCCAAGGAGCTGGGTGAAGCGGGATTCACCCAGGAAGCCGCCAGAAGAGCCTGTCACAGCGCTGCCATTCTTGCAAGCGCAGCCTTCATGGTGGACGACAGCATGGAAGATCCCAAGCAGATACTGAGGCAATTGCTTTCCGACCCCAGTCTTGCCAAGTATGCACAGGTCAACGAGTATCAGGGAGTAACGTGGTATGCAAAGGAGGCAATGCAAGAGATCATCTATTTTTCAGCACTCTCTCTTGCCGTAATCAAGGGAATGGGAAATATCAGCTCCTTCATAAAGGACCTGATGGAAGCTGAGATGCAGTCTGGATATAAGCTTGAGCAACTATTGGGCTGAAAAGCGACGTTTGATTGACTTGCTGCATCTGATAAGATACTCTTGGATGGTATGAAAACCTGGATAAGCTATCTGGCTGCAACGGCCTTGGGCTTGGCTGCAACCCTTTTATTTGGAGAGTCGGGAATATTCCAACAAGTGATGTATACCATCACCGCTCTTTTTGTGCAGCTCGGCGGTTTCGTATTGATTCCACTGGTCTTTTTCGGCTTTTCGAGCGGAATAGCATCCCTGCGAAAAGACAGCAAGGGAGGGGTGTTTGCACGAACCACCCTGCTCTGGAGTGTGTTTTCAACCCTGCTGTTGGTGCTCTCTTCCGCTCTTGTCTTCAGGTTCTTCCCTTCCTATTTCCCTGCCAGCACCAGTGCAGGCAGTGATGCTTCCACGCTTTCCATAATCGCACCCCAATCGCTTTCCACCCTGTTTGAGTCGATGCTTCCGGTCAACCCATTCTATACCTTGGCCAATGCTGAAAGCTTTTTGCTTCCTGTTTTGGTGACAGCCTTGGTCTTCGGGTATTTCCTGAAACCAAATGTGGAGGTCATCAGACCGGCCTACGTGACCATGAACTCCCTCAGCGAGACCATGTTCCGTCTCGCGAGGGCCTACAGCACCACGGGTCACTTCTTTCTGTTCTTTGCATCCTCCTACTGGTTCAGCCACCTGCAGATGGAGGGGACCATTTTTGTTGCCGGCAGATTTTTGCTTATGCTGATCACAGCAACCCTTTCGGTCATCCTGGTTGTGCTGCCGCTTCTCTTTGGTCTGGTCACCCGTTTCCGTGTCAATCCCTATGTAGTCATCTACCGCATGCTCGCTCCGGCTGCAGCAGGGCTCTTCAGCGGCAGCATCTTCTTTTCCAGCCCGATCACCATCTCACTTTCCAGGCACAACCTTGGTTGCCAGAAACGCGTAAGTGCCACCGCCATTCCGCTGTACACCCTCATCGGCAGGGGAGGTTCGGCAATGATTGCCACCTTGAGCATTCTCAGCCTGCTCTATGCAGCCACGCAATCCATGCCTGCCGACAAGGTCATCCTTTTCGTCGCCCTGGCCAGTGCTCTCTTTGCCTACGCAAGTCCGCTTTACCTCGGCTACGAGGTATTCTTCATCTCCACCATCGCCTTGCAATTTCTGAAGATTGACTTGTACGGTGCTGAAATGACGCTCATCGCCCTGATGCCGATCCTCAACGGCTTGGGGATTCTCGTGGATTCCTACATTGCCGCCTTTGGCAGTGCCTACACCTGTCAACGGCTCGGGGTTCTCACTGAGAGTTCCTACCGCGATATTTTGTAAGATACCATGGGAAAAAATCTTCGTTTTGTCCTTCTGGGGATTCAAGGACTCGTCACCCTCATTCTCACTGTTTGCATCGTTCACGGCATTATCAGTGCTGTACAGCTACAGACATGGGCCACAGCCCGTTCGCATCTGCTGCCCTCCCTGATTCATCTATGGGTGGCATTCACGGCAGCCTTGCTGCTTTGCTTTTTCTATCGTGCAAATATCGGAGCCGAAGCGAGGGTGCTTCCTCTCTTGTTCCTCATGATAAGCCTGGGCAATGTCAAAATTCTGCCGCTCTATCATTCGATCAGCCATATCTTCATTCTCAGCCCGTCGGCGATTTCTGTGCTCTACCATTTCTCCCTGCTCTTTTCATCATTCTTGTTTCTGGCCTCTGGGCTCTTTCAACAGACAATCAACCCTGCAAAACTCAGCCAGTACTCCTTCGTTGCAGCTGCAAGTGCACTGTTCCTGTCGATGACCGTACCGGTATCGGTCAACTCACCTTCGTTTCTTTTTGAGGCAAGTGTGACCAACTCCCTGTTTCTTGGTATTTGCATATTGATCAATGTACTTGCCGTTGCCACCTTCTTCATTGCCATGTTCGAAGAGCAGTTCAGCCGGCAGACGTTCGCACGATGCCTCTCATTCATCCTGATGATCATCGGCAATGCCATGATTACAATCAGCCAAAACACCTTATGCAATGTGTTCGGACTGGTTCTCTATGTAGCTGGAACCACCATTCTCATTCTGGTGACCAGGACCTATCACATCTGGACCTGATCACGTAAAAAGTGGTCGCATTCCCTCTTGTTTGACCAAGCTCAACATCTCTGCTTCTGTTGGTTGCACAATCGGCTTGTCGGCTGCCTTGAGCACGGCCGGCAGCAGAGTAATGTCACCTGCACTGTTGAGAAAAAGCTGCTGATTGGAAAGGACATAGTGTACGGCTTTCTCGATGGCTGCTTCGTCGCTGAGGGCGTCATACCATGTGGCAAACGTTTTCTCGTTGGGTTTGTACTCTCCGCGTGCAAGAGCTTTGATGGTCTGAACAGCAATATTGCGTTGTTTGCAGACGGATAAGAGCTTTGATACATCCTCCTTGTAGGCAGGATTCTGCAACATGGTGAAGTTATAAGGGAAAAGCACAGCGTCAAAGTCATAGACTTCAAGACTTTTCAAATGTGCCTTGGGAGCATCGACACCGTGTCCGGTGACTCCCAAAAAACGCACCAAGCCTTGCTCTTTTGCCTCAATGGCTGCCTCCAATGCACCGCCTTCCCCCATCGCAACCTCCCACTCCTCGGGGTCGACGAGGAAATGCAGCTGCCAGAGATCCAGGTAATCGGTCTTCAGACGATGCAGGGTTTGCTTGAGTTCCTCCAAAGCCTCCGCTTTGGTGCGCTTACCGGTTTTTGAAGCAAGAAAGAAGGACGAGCGCCTGCTTTTCATCCACGGACCGACATGCAGTTCAGAATCCCCGTAGCTTCTGGCGGTGTCGATGTGGTTGATCCCGTGGTCCAGAAGGAGACCAAGCGTCCTGTCAGCTTCCTGTTGTGTCACTTCGCTGAATGCAGCAGCGCCAAAAACAACCCTGCTGGAACGATGACCGGTCCTGCCAAACTCCTTGTATTCCATAAAAACCTCCTTGGAATGACGAACAGGGCCCGAAGGCCCTGTCAATCATATCATGAAACTATGCTTACCGCATGGTAATGATGCTCGGATCATACTCAGCGGGAGCTTCAAAGTCGAGAAGGTTCATGCAGGTTGCAGCAATGCTGCTGATCCCCAAGCCTGTTTTGAGCTCGGTTTCATACTCACCCTGGTAGTTGCTGTCACAGATGATGCAGGGAACAGGATTGAGCGAATGGCTGGTCTTGGCCTTTGGATCGCCATTCTCCTTGTACTGTACACTTCCATCCTTTCCATGTTCGAACATGTCGTCGGCATTGCCGTGGTCGGCGGTGATGACCATGACGCCACCGGCTTCCATGACGGCTTTGTGAATCCTGCCGATCTGCAGGTCAAGACCCTCCATGGAGCATACAACCGCTTGGAAGTTGCCCGTATGGCCTACCATGTCCCCGTTGGGGAAATTGAGTTTGATGAAGTCCCATGTTCCGCTCTCAACTTCCTTGATGACGCGGTCGGCGATCTCTGCACACTTCATCCACGGCCTTTCCTCGAAGGGAACGATGTCACTGGGAATCTCCACATACTCTTCAAGCTTGTCATCGAACTTACCGCTCTTGTTTCCATTGAAGAAGTAGGTGATGTGTCCGAACTTCTGCGTCTCACTGATTGAGAACTGCCGCACCTTGGAAGCACAAAGGTATTCAGCAATCGTCTTGTCGATGGCAGGAGGCGTGACCAAGAATTGTCTGGGAACATGCAGATCACCGTCGTATTCCATCATGCCGGCATACTCCACCTTCGGATGGCGTTTGCGGTCGAACTCAGTGAGCTGCTCGGCTTCAAAAGCCTTGGTGATCTCAAGGGCACGGTCGCCGCGGAAGTTGAAGAGAATGACGCTATCCCCATCCTCAATGGTTCCCACCGGCTTTCCGTCCTTGGCGATGACAAACGGGGGCAGGTCCTGATCGATGGCCTTGCTCTCCTTGCGAAGAGTCACGATGGCCTCATGGGCGCCTGCAAACATCCTGCCTTCACCCAACACATGGGTCTCCCAACCCTTGCGGACCATGTTCCAGTTTGCATTGTATCGGTCCATGGTGATAACCATGCGGCCACCGCCGCTGGCAATCCTTGCATCGAAGGAAGCATCGTTGAGGGAAGCGAGAAATTCCTCAAAGGGATCGAAGTACTCAAGTGCGCTGACCTCGCCGACATCACGGCCGTCGAGCAGGGCATGGACACGGACCTTTGCAATCCCTTCCTTCTTGGCCTGGACAATCATGGCCTTGAGGTTGTCGATGTGCGAGTGGACATTCCCGTCGCTGAGCAAGCCGATGAAGTGGAGCGTCGATGCATTGGTTTTTACATTGGCCACCAATTTCTTCCAGGTGGATCCTTCAAACATGGCCCCGGTTTCGATGGAATTGTTCACCAGTTTTGCGCCCTGGGAGAAAACCCGTCCACAGCCCATGGCATTGTGGCCGACTTCACTGTTTCCCATATCGTCATCGCTGGGAAGTCCGACGGCCAAGCCGTGCGCCTTCAGCTTGGTCCAGGGATTGGTTTTATACAGCTTGTTCAAGTTCCCAGTGAGAGCGGCTGCAACGGCATCGCCCTCCTTGTATTTTCCGAATCCTACTCCGTCCATGATCACCAGGACGACGGGACCTTTGCGGGAAATCTTTCCCATTTTTTTCAATGCATCAACCATTGGTATATTCTCCTTCTCGTATATCCGCTTACAGCCTTGCGGTGGCTCTCTGAAGGTATGGGAGAGCTGTACCGTCCACCAAATCCTTCAATTCTGCATAGACCCATTGGTGGTAGGCATCCACCATGGCAATTTCCGCCTCGGTAAGCAGATTCTTGTCTATCAATGTGCGTTCAAACGGACAGATGGTCAAGACTTCAAAGCTCAAGAACTGTCCAAATTCAGTTTTCACATCCTCTTTGATTGCAAGGATGTTCTCAAGGCGAATGCCGTGCCGGCCTTCCTTGTAGACACCCGGTTCATCGCTGACGATCATACCCTTCTTCAGCGGTACCGCCAGCGGTTTGGGACTGATTGAATGAGGCCCCTCATGGACACAGAGCCGGAACCCCAATCCATGGCCGGTGCCGTGGAAGTAACTCAAGCCCTGCTGCCAGAGGAACTGCCTTGCAAGCACGTCCAGCTGATACCCGCAGGTTCCCTCAGGGAAGCGCATGTTCGCAAGCGCAAGGTTGCCTTTGAGCACCAAGGTGTAGTCACGTTTCTGCTCCTCGGTGGGGATGCCGAAGAGAATGGTCCTGGTCACATCGGTAAGGCCGAAGGTGTACATTCCGCCGGTGTCGAGGACAAGCAGGCCGTTGCCCGCCACCTTCGCATTACTCTTCTCATCGGCACTATAGTGGCACATCGCCCCATGAGCGGCCCATCCGCTGATCGGGGAGAAGGACTCTCCGATGCAGTGTGCACTCCGCTTCCGCTGCCTCTTGAGCATATCGCTCAGCTCGATCTCCGTATACCTGCCGTTTTGGGTATCCAGGGAGGCAAGGAAATTCACCAAGGCAACACCGTCGAGCAGGTGGGCCTTTCTCATCCCTTCCAACTCGGTCTCGTTCTTGCAAGCCTTTAGGTCGGTTGTGATATCGAGCCCGCTTACGGTCTTGTTTGCTCGGAACGTTGCAAAAAGCAGAAGGTTGGTCTTATCGGGATTGTAATAGATGACATCATCGGCCTTGAACAGATTTGAAAGGGTGGAAACCACCGCTTCATAGTCAAGAATCTCAAAATCCGAGGAGACCAGGCTCTTGGTTTCTGCATCAAAACGATCTGGATTGGTGAACAACCAGGCTTGCTGCCTGCCGACTACCAAATAGGAGAGGAACACCGGATTATAGGAGATATCAGAACCTCTGAGATTGGTAATCCAGGCAATGTCGTCAAGAGAGGAGACAACGGTATAGTCACACCCTTTGCGGGCCATGGCCAGACGCACCATGGTAAGCTTCTGGATGGCACTGAATCCTGCAATGTCGTTGGGAACCGAGACTACCTTGTTTGAAGGAACAGCAGGTCTATCGAGCCAGATTGCATCCAGAAGGTCGGATCTGGGGACCACCTCCAGCTTTCCAGCAAAAGCAGCCTCCATGGAGGCCTTGGCGGAGACGGTAAGGGTTGCACTGTCGATGCCGACCCTGCTCCCTTCTGAAAGCTGTTCTTTGAGGTAGTCATAGGGGTCTGGATACGAAGGAGTGTCGACTTTCATCATGACAAACTCACTGCCCGCTATCTGCTGCTGGGCCTGAATGAAATACCGCGAATCGACCCACAAGAGAGCAGCGTCCTTGGTGATGACCACCGTACCGGCACTTCCGGTAAAGGAACTGATCCACTGTCGGGTCCTGTACCGTGTACAAACATATTCACTTTGATGGGGATCGGTTCCATTGATGATCCATGCATCAAGATCATGCTTTTCAAGAAGGGTGCGCAGTGCGGCGACCCGTTCATCTATGTGAGACATGCAAGGCTCCTTTTTTCCGCAAGACAAGTGCGAAGACGATTCCACTGATTATCATGGCAAGGCAGAAGAGCTGCCCCATGGAGAAGTTGAAGAAGGATTGGAACAAGGCAATATTGTCCGATTGTTTGCCCAATGCAAGAATATACCCAAGGTTCTCATCAGGGGCGCGGAAGTACTCGATGAAGAACCGAACCGTCCCATACCCGATCATATACCAAGCCAGCCCCATGCCGGCTTTCAGATTCTTCTTCCTGCGTATGACAAACCATAAAAAGAGAAAGAGCAGAATCCCTTCAAACAGCGCTTCGTACAACTGGCTGGGATGACGGGGCAGGTTTACCAGGCTTCCATCCTGATAAGCAATGCCAAGCGAATCGGCAAGATTTCGGACCCACTCATAGTTTGTTGAGAAACGGGGCGCATCGGGGAATATGACGGCCCAAGGTCTTGTTGAAACACGCCCGAAGAGTTCGCCGTTGATAAAGTTTCCCAACCGTCCGAAGGTATAACCCAAGGGAGCGGCATAGCTGACGGTATCAGCGATACGGAGGAAGGAGATCCGGTATTTGCGGCTGAACAACCAGCCGCCGAGAATGGCGCCCACCAAGCCGCCATGGTAGCTCATACCCGGCAAACCGACAAATCGGCCGTCTCTGAACGGCCAGAAAATCATCCAAGGATGAGTCCAGTAATAGGTGGTTCCATCATAGAACAAAACAGAAAAGAGCCTGGCTCCAACAACCAGACCAACAACACAATAGAGAACCAGATTCAGGCTTTGGTCTGCATCGAGGTCGATGTCTCCCCTTCGTGCCTGGAGACGAATCATCAGGTAGGCGATACTGAAGGCCACCACGTACATCAGACCATACCACCGTAGAGGCAGGCCGGGGATAATTTCCGGCGAAATCCAGCTGGGGAAGGAGATGAATTGTGTCATGGGGCAAGTGTAATGTGCTGTAAGAGTGTGGTCAATACTACAAAACCTAGCCGTTTCCTCTCTGATATTGTATATTTAGTATATGAGAAGAACCATTATACGCAGGCTTAGCCTTAGTTTCATAGTATTGCTGACTTTCCTGCCCCTGTTCGCAGGTGGTTCGATGGAGCAGATTCTTGCGGCTCCGCTTTCCACCCGCACAAGCATGGAAGCAGACCAAATTTCTATCGATATGGCCTCGCTGGAACGGCTGTACCGGTATGTCGATTCAATCTATATCGATGAGATTGACAAGCAGAAGATGTTCAACGATCTTGCTTCCGCCCTCATCGCATCCCTGGACGACCCCTACTCCTTTTATGTTCCGCCCTCCAAGGCAAAGGAGTACCAGGAAGAAACCAGCGGGGTATATGGCGGGATAGGAACGTATCTGAATAAACCCTCCCCGGATACTATCGACCCCTCCGATCCCTCCACGTATATGATCACCATCGTCTCACCGTTCCCCGGATCTCCGGCACAAAGGGCCGGGTTGATGGCAGGTGATTTGATCAGTCACATCGATGGGGAGAAGGTGGACGAGTTGACCAGCTACGAAGCGAGCATGAAGCTCAGGGGAGAGGTAAACACCCTGGTAACCATCACGGTCTACCGCAATGGGACCTCCTTTGATTTGACGCTCAGACGGGAAATGATCACCGCCCCTACAGTCGACAGCACAGTCATTGAGGGAAACATCGGGTACATCATTCTCTCTGAATTCACCCCTCAAACCGGTAATCAACTGCTCGAACACGTACAAAAGTTGATGAAGCAGGGCATCGTCGGCCTGATCATCGATGAGAGGAACAATTCAGGAGGGGCTGTGGACGGAGCCCTGCAGTCGGCGAACATCTTCCTTGAGGAGGGCAAGACGCTGGTAACCATCCAGGGCAAGAAAGGCACGATGCGCGATCAACGGTATATATCCACCGGAAACGCGGAAGTACCTGCAAACCTTCCCATCGTCATCCTTACCAATACCGGCTCTGCTTCCTCCGCCGAGATTTTTGCCGCCGCCATGAAGGACAACGGCAGGGCTACCCTCATCGGGACGAAGACGTTCGGCAAGGGTATCGTGCAGGATGTGTTCCGCTTCGGTTCGGGCTTCGCCCAGGTGACAACGGCACACTACTACACCCCCAACGGAGAGAACATCCACAAGCTGGGAATCGAGCCGGACATATTGGTCGAGGATGTGCAGCTTTCGGATGATGAGATTCCAGCCTTTGAGCAGTTGATGACCGACAAGGTGATCAGCAGTTATGTGCAGGAGAATCCAGAGCCGAGCGAAGAGAACATCCGCCGCTTTGCAAAGCTGTATGCTGAACGAGGAATCGACGAGGAAGTGCTGACGCTTCTGGTTCGCAACGAGTATCTGTCGAAGATGCCCTATGACAAGCGACCCATCGCCGATGCCACCTTCGACAAGCAGCTCAATCGCGCTGTTCAGTTCATCAGGACTGGACAATGAGGCAGTTGGTACTGCCTCGCTCCTATGAGGGTGCTCCGGTTCTTGAGCTGAAAGGCAAGGAGAGCCATTATCTGACCAAGGTATTGCGCCTGAAAAAAGGACAGCAAATCCTCGGGCGCGACACCGAAGGCCATATGATTCTACTCACCCTCACCGAGATTACGGCCAGCGGTTGCGTGCTTTCCTGCCGGCAGGTCGATTCGACCATGCAGGTTCAGACCACCGATACCCTGCCTTCCTATCAGGGGCCGTATCCCAACCTGGTGCTGCTTCAATGTCTCTGCAAAGGAAAGAAAGAGGAACAGATTTTTCGCCAGGCCACCGAAATCGGTGCTGCAACGCTTGCCTTGGTTTCAAGCAGGTACTGCGTCACCGATCTTTCAGACAAGAAAGAGAAAGCGGTACAAGCCCGTTTTGAGCGCCTTGACGCCCAGATCAAGGAGGCCCTGCAGCAAAGCGGGTCTCCCATTCCCACGCACCTTGTACCAGAGGTGCTTGAGCTGAAGGACGTCCCGACCTGGTGGGCTGATCGCGGCTTGGCCATGTTCTTCCACCAAAGCATGCGTTCAGAGAAGCAGGAAACGCTTACTTCCCTGCTCAAGGGCCATCCACTCCACGTACCTGTTTGCGTCCTTATTGGACCGGAGGGAGGTTTCAGCGATGAAGAGTGCTTGTTCCTGGAGCAATCGGGATTTCATCCCGTCTTGTTGAAAACCAATATTCTTCGAAGTGAAACAGCCGGCCTCTATGCCCTTTCCGCCATACAAGTCCTGCTCACGGAAGCATGAAATTAAACCGGTACACCTCTCGTAACAAGAGTAGAACCAAGTAACACTTACTTTCAGAATCTTTCGTGGGAATAATCGAAAAACACTCATACTTCTCAGATCTTCCAACCGAGATTTCCTATATCCATCTGTTAGGAGTTTCTATGTCTTTGTTCATCGTCTCCTCTGATTGGCGGTTCAAGGAAAAATTCAAGTCGCACTTTACAACCAGTTTTCTTCGTGAGTTTTCCATGGCTGAAAAAGCCCTTGCAGCCCTGCAGACGGAACAACCGGTACTCATAATCATCGACAACCGATTAGGCAAGGGCTCGTACCAATGGTTCCTGCAACTCTTGTCCGACAGACAAACAGAGGTTCCCATCCTTCTGTGTCTGGAAAAGGACCAGTCGGACCCGGTGCCGGCCACAAGCAATCTGAAATTGTTTTGTGTGAAGCGGGATGAGTTGAATTATCCGAAATTGTTTGAATACTTGGACACGCTGAAACAGCAAGAAGCAGTACAGGAAAAAGCCTCGTACCAACCAAGCGGGCTGATCGGGCAAAGCGATTGCATGCATTTGGTACGGGAACAGCTGAAGCGGTATGCCCATCAGGATTGTTCCGTCCATCTGTACGGAGAGACAGGAACAGGCAAGGAGATTGCCGCCAACTATCTGCATCATCTCAAATATCCCCATAGGAACATTGTCTCGGTGAACTGCTCGCTACTCAACAGCGCCTTGGGCAACTCCATGTTTTTCGGTCATGCCAAGGGTGCTTTTACCGACGGAAAGACGGAGCTTCCCGGTCTTGTGCACGAGGCCCATCAATCGACGTTGTTCCTTGATGAAGTGGAAAATCTCACCTTGCAATTCCAGGCACACCTCTTGCGCCTGTTGGAGACAGGCCAGTATCGAAGGTACGGAGAAACACAGCTGAGAATATCCAAGTTCCGACTCATCACGGCCTCCAATGAGAAGCTTTCCGCTCTCATCCACCGCAATGTGATGCGCAGGGATTTTTTATACCGTATTACCGATACCTGCATCCATATGCCTGCTCTTCGTGAACATAAGGAAGATATTCCCCAGCTTTGCTCCCACTATCTGAGTCTGAATGCACCTCAAAAAGAAGTATCGATGCAAAGCCTGAAACTCTTGCAGTCTTATCATTGGCCCGGCAATGTAAGACAGCTGTTCTCCACCCTCAGGCGGGGTGTCATAGCCAGTGGGGAACAAGAGGAAATAAGCATTACAGAGAAGGACATTGAATTAGTGTGAGCAATCTGCATTGCAGGAGGAGCAGCATCCACTGCACATGTGCAACATTTCCTTGCCCGCCTTGATTCTCCTTCTTCGACGGATGGCCTTGGCAAACAGGGTGAGAAGAAAAAATGCTGAACCGAATCCAATAACGTAGTTGATCATGCTTCACCTCCTAGAACAACGAACCGACCAGGTTGATCAACAGCGCCACGATATAGGCTGTCGCCATCTGGATTCCTACTGCAGAAGCAGTGCGCCTCCAACTCTTCAATTCCCGTTTCATTGCACCTACCGCTGCAAAACAGGGCATGCAAAGGAGATTGAAAGCCATGTAGGCAAGGGCTGCCTGCTTGGTTGGAATATCGGCATGGATGGTGCTCAAAGCATGCTCATCACCACCTTCCATCAACACCGCTTCGGTATAGATGTCAAAAGCCTCATCGGGTGAGTAAATCCCATCGGAAAACCCCAGTTCTGCCAATGCATCTGCATCCATCGATGCAAAGTATTGCTCAAGATACGCTTCACTTACGTCCTCGCTGTACAGCTGTGCCAGCGTAACAACCACCATCTCCTTGGCAATCCAGCCTGTGGCAATGCCTACTGTCGGTCTCCAGGCCCCGAAGCCGGTCGGCTTGAACACAGGAGCCACTGTTTTCCCCACGGAAGCCAGGAAGGAGTTATCCATTTCAGAGAGCACGGTTCCCCGTTCAAGACGATTCTGACCGGTGAAGGACTGCACATTGAAGTTCGAAAGCACCCAAATAAGAATCGTGGCTGCGAGAATAACGGTTCCCGCTTTCTGTACGAAGCCTTTCACCTTCTCATACCCATGGATCCACACCGAGCGAAGCTTGGGAAGACGATATTGGGGAAGTTCCATCAAGAAGTTGGAAACCTGGCCCCTGTAGGCAATGCGGTTGATGATAAGCGAGACGACAATCGAAACCGATAGGCTGAGCGCATACAAGAAGAACAGGACCAGGGTCTTGTTTCCTTCGGCAAAGAAGACGGAGACGAACATGATGAAGATCGGCAGCTTCGCTCCACAGGGCATGAACCCGCACAAGAGCGTGGTGATCCTGCGATCTTTTTCACTGTCCAAGGTTCTTGTTGCCATAATTGCAGGTACGGAGCAGCCGAATCCCATCAAGAGGGGGATGAAGGAGCGTCCGGAAAGCCCGAATCGTCTGAAAATCCTATCCATGACGAAGGCAACCCGCGCCATATAGCCGCTGTCCTCCAAGAAGCTCATCAGCAGGTAAAGCACCAAAATAAGGGGGAGAAATCCAAAAATCGCCCCGATTCCTTCCAACACGCCGTCGACTACCAGACTGTAGGCCCAATCCGAGGCCCCGGCGTTTTCGAGGAAGACGGAAACCACATCGGTCAAGCCACCCCACACCGTTTCCACCAAGGCTGCAAGGGCTATGCCGGGACTGGGCAGGCCGGGTATGAACAGGAAGTTCTCACTGAATGTCATGGCAAACAACATATACATGACCAAGGCAAAGACAGGGAGTGCAAAGAATCGATGAGTCAACACCTTGTCAAGCTTGTCGCTCACACTCTCGGACCGAACACCCTGGACACCCGTTTTTTTGACACAGGTTTCCATCAATGACTGGATGTAGGCATACCGACGGTCGGCAAGGGTATCCTCGTCGACCTTTCCTGCCAAGGAGTAGATTTCCAGGTGTTTGGGTTTGCGTTTCTGCTCTATTGTCCGATATACAGCTTCCATGAGCACGTCAAGGCCTTTGTTGTTTCTCGCTTCTATCGGAACAACAGCAACACCCAGCTCAGCCTCCAGGCGGGCGAAATCGATTACATCTCCTCGTGCCGCTACTTCATCCATCATGTTGACTGCAAGCACGGTGGGCACCTGGGTTTCCATGATCTGCAGGGCAAGATACAGATTCCTCTCAAGAGAAGTGCCATCCAATACATCGATAATGCAGGCAGATTTCTCTTCTACGATATACGTACGGGTGATGATTTCTTCAGCGCTGTAGGGGCTGAGTGAATAGGTTCCGGGAAGATCGAGAATGGTCAGATTCTTGTCCTTGCGGTACTGCCCCTCTTTCTTGTCGACGGTCACTCCGGGCCAGTTTCCTACGTGTTGTCTCGATCCGGTCAGGGCGTTGAATACGGTAGTCTTGCCGGAGTTCGGATTTCCGGCAAGGGCAATGGTAATGGGCATGGAAGACTCCTTCTATATGTTAGCTATTACTAACTTTTGGTAGAAAAAAAATATTAGCCTCTTTCAACTTCAATCAACGCAGCATCGCTTTTTCTCAAGCTCAACTGATATCCGCGCAATGTAAGCTCCAAGGGGTCTCCCAAGGGAGCAACCTTCACAAGCTTCACTTCGACTGAAGGGGTGATTCCCATGTCCAAAATGCGCTGCCGCAACATTCCTTGGGTCCCGATCTTCAGAACCCGTGCCTTCTCTCCAGGACGCAAATCTCCGAGTGTCATCTATCAAACCTCTCTTCGTTCTTTCGAACGGTATTATGCAACATTGATGCGGTGTGCCAAACCGCGGTTAAGGGCAAGGCGAACGCCTTTGATGGAGAGGACAAGGCCCTGATTGCTGTTGCCGATGATTTGCACGATTTGTCCTGCAACGAAGCCCATGTCCAGCAGATGCTGTTTCATCGTGTCGTCTCCCTGCAAGGAAAGTATTTTGCGTGTTTCTCCAGCTTGGGCAAAGGAAAGGGGCATATTGGATCCTCCATAGTTAGCTATTGCTAACATTCAGATATTTTATACCGTTCTCTTGTACTGTTTGTCAAGTCTTTTTTCTTACAATTCTACTTCGACTCGATTCCGGCCAAGCTGCTTGGCTCGGTACAAGGCGGAGTCCGCCCGCTTGAGAACCTGATCCTCCGAAGTATCGGAAGGAAGAAACGTGGATATCCCGGCGGAAATGGTAAACGTAATTGCTATTCCGTCATGCATGACGATACTTGCCCGGGTTGTTTCAAGCAATGTCTTTTTTACTTTTTCAAGCTCGTCCATGGGGTCAGCGGGACAGGCAATTAAAAATTCATCGCCTCCCCATCGGAAGAGGGCGTTCTCTGTACAGATAACCTGGGATATGGATTTTGAGAGCTGCACCAGACACCGGTCCCCGATATCATGGCCATAGGTGTCGTTGATCTGTTTGAAGTAATCAA
>NZ_DJGW01000047.1:0-9559 GCF_002432845.1 Sphaerochaeta sp. UBA5836 | reverse complement strand
TCACTCATTGGGAAAGTTGTATTTAAGTGTTACGAGCTACTAGTCTTGCACAAACATTCTTTTTTTGTCCACTATGCAAAGAGCATGGATAAATACCTAAAAATAATTCCATGTTATCATTGATTCATCTTTGTTTTTAGAATAACATATAAACATATTTGCTAACAGGATGTTTTATATGGTTAGAATAATTCTATACGGTTGTAGTGGAAGGATGGGACAAGTCATTACATCAATGGCAGAGCGAATTGACAACCTTTCCATTGTTGCAGGAATAGACGTATATCCAAGTGAACGAGAATACCAGGTGTATCCAAGCCTGCTTGCATGCCCTGTTCAAGCAGACGTTCTCCTCGACTTTTCCTCACCCAAATCGTTGCACGACTATCTCGATATTGCCATTGAGCGCAGGCTCGCTGTTGTTGTGGCGACAACCGGGCTTGAGACTCCCGAATTGGATGCATTGACAAGGGCAGCAGAAAAGATTCCCGTTTTTCGTTCGGGAAGTATGTCGCTAGGAGTCAATCTCGTTCAACAACTGGTAAAAAATGCAGCAAAGGTCTTAGGAGAACAATTTGATGTTGAAATCATCGAAAAGCATCACAACCTGAAAAAGGATGCACCCAGTGGAACGGCGTTGATGCTTGCCGATTCGGTTAACGAAGGTCGGACGCAAAGGCTGAGATACGTATACGGCAGGCACGGAGGCGATACACAGCGGAAAAGTGATGAGCTGGGCATCCACTCAATGCGTGGTGGAACAATCGTCGGTGAGCATGAAGTTTTGTTTGCAGGCAAAGACGAAGTAATTACCATCAGTCATCAAGCCTTCTCGCGGCAGGTGTTCGCTACTGGTGCCATCTTGGCGGCTTCTTATATCGTCGAACAAAAACCCGGCATGTATTCGATGCAGGATATGATTACTGCAAAAAGTGCGATAACGACGCTGTTGGCACAACCAGATCAGGTTTTGGTGTCAATTGAGAATATACCGCGAAACATGACGCTGGTTACAGACCTCTATGGAGCGTTGGCATCAAATGATGTATTCATTGACATGATCAGCCATACGGGTGCAACCAACGGACATATCGCAATAGCTTTTACCATTAATCGGAAAGATCTTGACAAGACAAGGGGCGTAATTGCCAAGCTTACTGAGACGCAGCTGCAAACCAAAGCAACTATTTCTGAGAATATCACCAAGTTGACCGTGGAAGGCCCTGGCATGGAATTCCAGTCCGGTGTAGCGTATAAAGTGTTTTCTTGTATGGCAAAAGCAGATATTTCGATTTTTGCAGTTACAACGTCGGAGAGTAAGATTGAATATGCAATCTACTCTACCGACGTCGATAAGGCAATACGAATCATCAAGGAAGAATTCGCTATTTAGTCGGTTGCCAAACGCTGCATATTCACAACGTGTTCATACTGCTCGACCGGGTAGGATGCATAAATGATTGCGGTTCGGTTGAACCGCTTGATGGTCACCACCTTGATCACAGTCCCTTCGCATACTACCTGGCCGTATCGATTGACCATGTTTACAGTTCTCCCCGCTTCTGGAAGCGGCAGATATTCGAACGGGAAAGCAATAAAGGACAAATTCTTGGTGTAGTTTTTTTGCTTGAGATAGATGGCCAAGCCGGGGCAAGCTGCTACACACAAACCGCACCCGGTACATGTTTCGATGTCGATGACCGGTAGGTTGGTGATCTCGGAACCAACCGTAATGGCATGAACTGGACATGCCGTTTCACATGGGTTGCAGGGGATTGCCTCGATGCATTCAATTACTGCCACTGGATGTTGCATGCGCTCATCAGGAAGGATGTATTCCTTTGTTGCGTGCAATTCAGCCAAGCTTGCCGCACCGGTGGTCTTCAGTCTCTCTTCGCTCTCATGTTGATAATCCATCTCGTTCACCCTTCCCTGGCAGCCATAATGGCCTCTTTCGCATCGCGTCTTTTTTGGCCGAACATCCCGGAACGCAGGGCCATCAAATTATGGTTGATTGCCTCAAATCGCGACCTATACCGTGATGCCTCGAGATACCCTAGTGATTGGGCAGCCGATAATCCGGCCATGCGCCCTTCTTCCATCGCAGTACTGGCTTCTTCAACACCTGAAACATCGCCTGCGATGTAAATCGAAGGTATGCTGGTACGCATCGACTCATCATGCCATGGCACCAAACCACCCAAAACGGGACTATTGACCGAACGGCAACCAGCGCCGAAGGCCAGTTCCACCGCAGGGGTAAGGCCGGCGGCAATGCAGATGGTGTCTACATTCAATGTAAATTCTGTACCTGCAATCGGTTTCCAAGCGGCATCGAGTTTTACAATCAGTGCCGACTCGACATGATCGGTTCCATGAGCCTCAAGTACGGTATGAGCAGTGTAGAAAGGGACACCTGCACGTCTGACCTTCGCCGTATGTACACCATACCCGCCAAGTTGCGGGGCTGCTTCGACCACCGCTCTGACTTGTGCTCCGGCTTGAAGCAACTGATATGAGACGATGACGCCTACATTCCCCGACCCGATCATCAGGATTTTCCTGCCCGGGAGAACCCGGTGGATATTGATCATGGTTTGCGCAGCCCCGGCTCCCATAACACCGGGAAGTGTCCAGCCAGGAAAATTGACGACGTTCTCGTTGGCTCCGGTTGCCAGTATGATGCGCTTGGCATGGATGGTCAGGGATTTGCTTTTATCACGCACCAGCCAGACTTTATCCTGATCGAATATTCCGCAGGCTTCGGTATTGAGCCAGACTTCAATATCCAGTTCTTCCGCCTTCTTCAACAATAAGGTTCCGATATCGATTCCGCGTACGCCTGCACTATGTTCCCGAGAGCCGAAAAATTTGTGAATCTGCTTGAACAATTGTCCACCGGGCTTTGCGTTTTCGTCAACCAACAACACCTTCGCTCCGGCCTCAGCAGCTTCGATAGCCGCACACAATCCAGCCGGGCCGGATCCGATAACAACTATATCTCGTTCTACCATTTGCTATCGTTCCCCTCCCCAATCGCCGAATCCCATCTGCGTCTCTATCACCATCCCATCCTCTACCGCCGTTACACAGGTACGTACATTTGGAGTTCCGTTGACAGTCATAACACAATCGGTGCAGCGACCGATGCCGCAGAAGATACTGCGCGGTTCATGTCTTTTCACCGTCTTACGGAAATAGGGCTTGCCGGCAGCCATGAGTGTTGCAGCAATCATTTCACCTTTCCGCGCTTCGACAGGTTCGCCGTCAACATAGATGGTGACTTTCTCTTCCTCCGGAAGCGGACCAAGTATCGGATGATCAAGAATTCTTTGCATCATTGAACTCCTCGTTCTCAACTACCTGCATCTTTTCAGGTCGCACGGGATACCGATAGGATTTCGGCATCACCTCTTCAAGCGGTTTGCCGGTGCGCTGGGCAATGATTCTTGCAATGGTCTTGGAGCAGGTTCTTCCTTGGCAAAGGCCCATACCCGCCCGAGTAACACGTTTGATATCCTTGACAGTTATAAAACCCTCGTCTATAGCCTGTTCAATCTCGCCCAAGGTAACTTCCTCACAGCGGCAGATGAACATATCCTTATCATCGTCAGCCATACACACACCTCCTTACAGGTTTGCGAATCTGTTGGGCGACAATTCGTCCAATCGATGGTCGACCGGGTCCCGGCACACCATCGATGCCAAGATTGTACCGGTAATCGGAGCAAGGGCAATACCATCGCCTTCATGTCCCGCTGCAGTAAAGAATCCTTCAATTCCACTATGCTCTCCCAACAGCATCCTCCCGTCGGGCGTCGAAGGCCGCAGGCCGGCAATTGCACGAATGAAGTTGACATCACGCAGCCGTGGCAGATACTTGAGCGTCTGATTGATGATCGCCCTGATTCCCCCGATCGTGGTGCTCTTATCGAACCCTACGTATTCACGGGTGCTGCCGACCAAATACGTATCACCTCCCGAACGGGTAAATGCAAAGGACAATCCCATCGACCGCTCATCTTCATTCAAATCCACAACAACATCGTTTCGTAACTTTGTCACCAGATATTTCGCACTCCAAAGATTGGTCTCCCCTATCGGTGGGACTCGTTCGGTGATGACGATTTGGCCTCGTTTGGGGGTAATGGGTACGTTGGCTCCGACCATCTCCCCGATCTGACCCGCCCACGTTCCTGCTGCATTTACGACAACCGGGGCCTGAAACACCGTACAGTCCTGGGTGGATACCAAATAATCACCGTTGCCGATTCGATCGATGCCGACTACCCCGTTTCGCCTGAAGACCTTCATACCATAGTGAGCGCCTTTTCGTTCGAATGCCCGCATCACGGCAAATGGATCCACCTGGGAGTCCATCCTGCTGTAGGTGGAAGCTATGATATGGTCGCTGAGGAAGGGTTGTTTCTTGTGAATCTCACGTTTGTCGATCACCTCGACATCAAGACCATACGAACGTTGCTGTGAGACAAACTCCTCCATGATCTCCAACTCCTGTTGGTTTTCAATCAGCACCATTCCACCCAGGTTTGCAAATCCAAGGTTGTCATCCATTTCGGCACGCAGCGACTTATAAAGTTCCAAGCTCTCAAACGTCAGTTCAAGATTGATGCCGGGCTTTTTGGACTGGAAGAGTATCATGTCATCGCATGCGCCGGATGCCCCATCGGCAAAGCCCCCTGTATCAAGTACAAATACCCGCTTACCTCGTTTTGCGAGGTAAAAACCACAAGACAGGCCGATAATGCCTCCACCGATAACCAATACGTCGGCAGCATGAGTCATGTACTTCGTCTCCTCAAGTGTGCCGACCGATCAACCAAATCCATTTCGACCAGTTTTTCGGCAATTTGTACAGTATTGAGCGCCGCTCCCTTGAGCAGGTTATCAGAAACCACCCACATATTCAGACCGTTTTCAACCGAAGGATCCCTTCTGAGTCTTCCTACAAAGACTTCGTAACAATCCTCTGCATCAATCGCCAACGGGTACGCCAGACGGGCAGGATCATCCACCAGCTGTATGCCTGGGGCTTTTTTGTATATCTCGAACACTTGTTCCATCTCGAATGGCTTTTCAAACTCAAGGTTGATGGACTCACTATGACCTCGGAATACCGGAATTCGGACAGCCGTCGGGCTGACAAGAATGTTGGGATCCAGCATTTTGTGTGTTTCATTTACCATCTTCATCTCTTCTTTGGTGTACCCATTTTCCAAGAATACATCTATGTGAGGCAACGCATTGAAAGCTATCTGATGCGGATACACGTTCGCGACTGCTTGTTTGCCATCCAATACCGACTGCGACTGTTCCCGCAATTCACGAATTGCAGCAGCTCCGCTGCCTGAGACAGCTTGGTAGGTCGAAACCACAACACGCTTGATTGTGAATGCATCATGCAATGGCTTGAGCGCCACCAACATCTGAATCGTCGAGCAATTGGGGTTTGCGATCAGGCCCTTATGTGCTCGCAATGCTTCAGGATTGACTTCGGGAATCACTAAAGGTACGCCCTCGGCCATACGCCACTGGCTCGAGTTGTCGATTACCACTGCTCCTTCCGAAACGGCTATCGGAGCCAGGATCTCACTCGCTTCTGCTCCAGCAGAGAATAAAGCGATATCAACATCGGTGAACTTACTCTTGTCCGCTGTTTCAACCGTCCACATCTTGTTCCTGAACGGTACTTGCTTTCCTGCATTCTCTTCGATGTCCATCGGTTTGAGCGAGGAGACAGCCAACGAGGACCGTTCCAGAATCTTGGTCATCTGTTGGCCAACAGCTCCCAGGGCTCCCACAATTGCAACTCGATATGATTTCATATGTACCACCTTTTTAGCCGGTTGTTCATACTGCTGTATCGCACAACCAGCTCAACCATCCTGAATGATGGCGTCACTATGTTATTACCAATGCTCTCCCTTAAGCCGGTACGGCGGGCTTAATTACCTTCTTTTTCATTTTTGCTACAATAAAGAAAACCAAGATGATGACAGCCGATATGATCAAGGCCATATCAACAGTGTACGAATGCATGATTTTCGGTGTGCACGCTACGATGATCATAGCTACCGTCAAAGCTCCCAATACCGCTCGTTCCCAGAGTTTCAAAATCCTGTTAAAATATCCACGCATCGATGATGCCATAGTAATAACAGCATAGAATATGAGAATACAAAGGGCTATGACTTCAAGAAAGGATCCTCTCATCAAGAAGGCAGGGTTGTAAACGAAGATATAGGGGATGATGAATCCCACCAGCGCCAGACGCAACGCTTCCCATCCCGTCTTCAACGGGTCGGAACCGGCAATGGCAGCTCCACAATAACTAGCAATGCTCACCGGGGGCGTCACTTCAGCCAGGATGGCAAAATAGAATACAAAGAGGTGGGCGGTCAGTACATCGATACCCAGGGCCTGCAGAGCCGGACCGCCAATTGTTACGGCAACGATATAGGCGGGAGTACACGGCATTCCCATGCCCATCAGAATCGATGTAACCATGATGAGCATCAATGCAGGCAGCAAAAATCCGCCTGACCAGGATTGGATAACGGAAGCTATTCCCAACGCTAAGCCGGTATATGTCACGATGCTGATCACCATTCCGGCTCCGGCGCATGTGACTGCCAGCATGATGAGATTCTTTCCAGCCAACTCAAACGTTTCATACAACTTTTTGGGAGTCATCCACGTGTTACGCTTGAAGAATGTAATCAAGAATGTAGCCAGAATTCCATAAACAGCAGCCATGAACGGCGAATAACCGATTACTAGGAAAATGACAAGGATAATGAGGGGAATCAACTGATACGAGTCTTTCAAGACTTGTTTCGTTGAAATAATTTCGCTTTCATCCATTCCTCGAAGATTCTCTTTTTTGGCCTCGAAGTGGACTTTGATGAGAATACTCAGATAATAGAAAATTGCACCAATGACGGCTGCCTTGATGATATGGACATACGCAATTCCGGTTATTTCCGACATGACGAACGCTCCGGCACCCATGATGGGAGGCATGATCAACCCACCTGTTGAGGCAGCTGATTCAACCGCTCCTGCGAATTGTTTGCGATAGCCCAACCGCTTCATAAGGGGAATGGTGAACACACCGGTTGCATATACGTTTGCAGCAGCCACCCCGCTGATTGAACCAAACAGGCCGCTTGAGATGACAGCAATCTTCGCAGGACCACCAACCGACCTTCCCGCTAGTGATACTGCCAAGTTTGTAAAGTACTCACCGGTCCTCGTATTTTGCATGAACGCACCGAAGATGACAAATACAGCAACCAGTGTAGCCGTAACCCCGATGATGGAACCGTATATCCCCTCACTTGTAAAGAGGTAGAGAATTTCCACCATGCGGCTGAGCTGCATCGGCTTCGAGTAAAAAATACCACTGAGATACGGAGCTGTGACCAGATACACAAGAAAGAGACTGATCAGGATGGCCATCGCAGGTACGACAACCCGGCGAACCGCCTCGATCAGCAATATGATATTGATAAGGCCGAGAACTGTCTCCACCGGATGGACTGGATCGATCATTTCATACCGCATATTCAGTCTCGCATCCGACAACATCAGATACAGTGGTGGGAAAATAGCCAAAATGGCTAATATACAATCCAATACCGTCGGTCGATCAGTAGGCGACTTGGTTTTAGACGCAGGAAACAGAAGAAAGGCCATCGGCAAGAGAACCATCAGGTGAATACCACGCTGAATTCTTGGCTGGAAAACTCCAAATATTGCGGTATATAAATGAAAAACAGCCACCGCAACTAGGCAAAAACTGACAACCCATTTCAACCAACCTTTCAATTCACGCATAGTATTCACTCCACTTTTGTTTTAGTTTTTAAAAAACGGACCTTACGGAAGGTCCGTTTTTGATAGTCGAGGTACTCTTACTTCAACAAACCAACCTCTCTGTAATACTTTTCAGCACCCGGATGCAGAGGAATCATTGTATTAGGAGCAGTCTCAGCCGTGAAATACTTCCCAAACGAAGGATTGATGCTCTTCACTTCACCAATGTTCTCTATGAGAGCTTTCACGAAATGGTAGGCAACAGTGTCGGACAGTTTGGCAGAAGCAATGATTTCAGTAGAGTGTCCGATGGCCTTCTTGTTCACATCAATACCCTTGTAGGTTCCCGCGGGAATCACGTTCAAACCGGTTTCGAGGGCAACAGTACCATAGGTGTCGGCACTCCACTTGATCAAATCATCGCTGGCTTCAAGGATGGTTGAATCTCTGGAAATCGTCATTTCGGTAATTGCGGCACCGGGAAGTCCAAGACATGCGATAACGTAATCAACGTGTCGATCCTTATAATAGTTGACCATATCACCATAGACAGCCTGGAACAGTTTGCCGCCATTTTTCTCGATTTGTTCGTAGGAAATGCCATAGTAGTTTTCAAGGATGAACGTGGTAAGGGCACGCTCACTGGTTCCCGGCATCGGAGCAGCAACGTTGAGTTTCTCTCCGGCCTTGATCTTTGCAGCAAATTCGTCGATCGTGGTAACTCCAGTCGATTTCGCAGCAAGGAAGTGGTAGAAGTCCACAGAGAATCCTCCCAGCAGTCCTCTGATGTTCTTGACTTCCCTGTCATACAAAGGAGCTATACCATTGTAAGCAGCTTTGTCGACATATCCCACACCCCAACCAAAATCATCTTTTCCCTGATCAACTGCTAGCGGGTTTGCTGTGCCACCACCAGGAATGACCTTGATTGTAATTTCGGGGAATGTGTTTTTCACAATTGCCGACATGGCTCCAGCCTGTGTGTACCAACCGCCTCCCATTCCACCAGCCGTCCATGAGTACGTGCCTGCTTTGAGAGGTTCCATTCCTCCTGCCGTCGGAGTAGCAGTCTCCGCCTGCGCAGCTGCAAAGAGCAAACCCGATACCAGTATCAACGCAAGCATCAGTAACCCTATTCGGTTCCTTTTCATGTCTTCCTCCTATTGTAGTGACGTATGAGTGCATTCTTGCTACTTCTTATAGTATGAGTAGCGACTATATCTTACCATGACTGCGGTAGTTGTCAACGCAATTATTCTAAACCGATAACGAACACACAAAATAATAAGGTCCTTCATACTACCCTCAAGGCCTGATCTTTCACTGCATGAGAGCGCCAGGAAATGATGGAACCATCAAGAAACGATGTGTTTGATGGAAAACAGCACGCTACGCTTGGCAATACTGGTCATTGGCAGCCTTTCTCTTTGAGTCGCTTGAATCAAGAAACCAAAAATCGGTGCATGATAAGGGACAAGCCATCACTATACTGAAGGCTCTGCCGGAAAGAGTAAAGTTTCTGATGAGAGCCTCCCGGATTCCAAGCACGAACACTTGTGCCCTGGCAGAGAACACACCAGAAACCTATAGGCGTATGTTTATAAACATCAAACAGAACAAGTGAGGAAATTAGGTAACGAGGTGTAAATCGCCAATGAGAGGGCACTTGAAGAAAGCGAACAGCTCGATGAGTTTCTTGCTATAGTTGGCCGCTTCCCAG
>NZ_DJGW01000038.1:9373-32864 GCF_002432845.1 Sphaerochaeta sp. UBA5836 | reverse complement strand
GGCATGCCTTTCATTGCGTAAGAAATCCCTTTGTGATACTGTTTGGCCCATCATGGAACACAACCTTGTTGTAGGGCAGCTGCTTGCCCTCTTGACCGCAGCCTGTTGGGCTCAGAACTCGATCATCTACCGCCACATCGGTGCAAAAGCAGGTTCTGATGCAGTAGCCCATATCAGGATGTGGATCGCCCTCCCCATGATTCTTGTACTCACCTATGCGGTTGAAGGAATCTGGTTTCCCACCTCCCTCTCGGCCCGAACCTACATCTTCCTGCTGGCCAGCGGCGCTTTCGGTTACTTTATCACCGACATGCTCCTCTTCAAGGCCTACATCCTGCTGGGAAGCAGGGAGTCGATGGTCATCATGACCCTCTCGCCGGTCGTGACCGCTTTTTTCGGCTACATCCTGTTTGACGAGCGGCTCAACCTCATTCAAATGCTCGGCATCCTGACCACCATTGCAGGAGTAGCAGTAATGGTGCTGCTTGACTCCCGCCGCAAGGTGGAGAAAGACGAGCGGGATGCAAAAGTCAAAGGTTTTGTCTATGCCATTTTGGCATCGGCTTTGCAATCGCTCTCGTTCCTGCTGGCCAAGTTCGCCCTTGATGAAACAGGCCCCGTCTCCACCAACCTCTTGCGCAACATTGGAGGACTGCTCTGTTTCTTTGTCTTCAACTTCCTCTACAAGCGCAATGCGGTCCAGCACTTCGCCGTGTTTAAAAACCGTCGGTATCTCATCCTTTTGATACTCGCCGCCTTTGCAGGTCCTGTGCTGGGCATGTCAAGCCAGATGAGGGCCTTCACTCTCGCTCCGGTCGGCATTGTCACCACCATCACCCAGGTCACCCCGATTCTCCTGCTCCCATTCGACCGCTTTGTTCTGCATAAACACCTCACCGCATCGAGCCTGGCAGGCACCTTCCTCTCCATCGCCGGGGTTGCAGTGCTCTTTCTGGCTGCTTGAAACAGCTTGCCTAGAGCCCGACTTTTCGCTACGCTCGAAGCATGAATGTACTCTCTCTGGAATCTGTATCCAAAACGCTGAAGGATGAACCTCTGTTTGAAGGGGTCAGCTTCGGCTTGGAAGAAGGCGACCACGTTGCTCTCATCGGCCGTAACGGACAAGGAAAATCCACCTTTCTCAAGCTCCTGGCAGGTCAAATCGGCTGTGACAGCGGAACCATCGCCATGAAGAACGGCACCGATCTGGTGATGCTCGACCAAGGAGTACAGTTCAAAGAGCACGATACCGTAGCAACCTACCTCGCCTGTGGCCAAGGTACCAGAATTGAAACCTATCGTGCATATCACCAGGCTCTTGGCGGCGGGCACAACGAAGCACTGCTGGCCCATCTCACCGAGCAGATGGAGCTCTTGGATGCTTGGAATCTTGAAAACGACTATGCATCACTGCTGGGAGAGCTGGGACTCTACGATGTGCTGGATCAACGGATGGACACCCTTTCGGGGGGAATGCAGAAAAAAGTAGCAATCGCACGGGTTTTGTGTGCAAAACCCACCATGCTCCTGCTTGATGAGCCGACCAACCACCTCGATATCCAGACCATCGAATGGCTTGAACTGTATCTGAAAAACAGCAGTGCGACCATAATTCTAGTCACCCACGACCGATATTTCCTCGACTCCGTGTGCTCTGCCATCCTGGAGATGGACAGCGGCTCGATATTCCTTCATCCGGGGTCTTTCTCCTCCTACCTCGAGCGCCGCGAAGAGCGGCTGGAGCGACTCCAGAAGGAACAGGATAGGATAAAAACCGTACTCAGACGGGAGCTGGAGTGGCTCAAGCGCGGCCCGAAGGCTCGTACAGGAAAGGATAGTGGAAGAAAAGACCGCATTGAAGCCTTGCTTGCCAGTCAGAATACAAAAACCGATGAGGAGATGCGCATTTTCAATTCCCAGTCCCGCCGCATGGGCAAGAAAATCCTCGAGGCAAAACACCTGAGTAAAAGCTATGATGGACAAGCCGTCATCCGTGATTTCTCGTTCTCGTTCTCCAAGGGAGCTCGCATTGGCGTCATAGGCCCGAATGGAAGCGGCAAATCCACACTGCTGGACCTGCTATGCGGCTACCTTGAGCCGGATGAAGGAGAGTTGGACAAAGGAGTGAATACGGTTTTCGCCTACTACGACCAAGGCGGCAGGGCTTTGGTTAGCGACAAACACATCCTCGAATATGTCGAGGACATCGCCGAACAGGTGGTCCTCGGCCCCAACCAAGTGGTAAGCGCCGCCAAATTCCTTGAACTCTTCGGGTTTCCAGCCTCCATGCACCGCCAAAGCATCGCCAGCCTTTCGGGGGGCGAGAAGCGAAGATTGTACCTGGTCTCGAGATTGCTGTCCAATCCTAACTTTCTTTTGCTCGATGAACCTACGAACGACCTTGACCTACCTACGATGGAGAACCTGGAACAGTACATCCAGGACTTTGCAGGATGTGTGCTTATCGTCAGCCACGACCGAGCTTTTCTCGATCTTACCTGTGATGAGTTGTTCATCCTCGCCGATGATGGGTCGGTCACCTATGAAACCATGCGCTACAGCCAGTGGCGGGAGCGCGAGAAAGAGAAGCCTGTGAAGGCAGCCCAGGGTGAGTCCCCCCCGCCGGTGCAGAACAAGCGCAGCGAGAAAAAAGGCTTGAGCTTTAGGGAACAGAAGGAATTCGAAACCATCGAAGCCACCATCGAAACAATGCAGCAGCACCTTGCAAACCTGGAAGCAAGTTTTGCTGATGCGAGACCAACACAAGAAGGAACGCTCGCCGAGCGGACAGAGAGATACCATGCACTACGGGATGAACTTGAAAATCTGGAAGAACGTTGGCTTGAGCTTGCGCAAAAGAGCTGACATTCTTCTTTTGCTATGCATTCTCGGCTTGCCAATACCAGCCTATGGGTTATCTTTGGATTCCCTCTCAATCGGGACCGGCAACGATTGGTACACCATGGGGTTGGGATATAATCAAGATGACGGATTTTCCTTCGGGTCGTCCTTGGAGGCGACGTTTGACAACAATCTCAGCTTCCAGACCTTCGTAAGAAGCTATACCGACCGCATCCAAAGCAACCGACGTTACGATGAGATCCAGATTGGTGCATCGTACCCATTCCTCTTTACTCCAACAACCACAATAGGGATTGGAGCGGCAGGGTCGGCAGGGGTTGTCCTGACCGGGAACCTGGGCTTGCAGACCATCCAGAACTGGTTTCACACCCTCATCGGTCGCGACCTGGTCACCTTGACCTATGATGAGAACCAATTCTGGGTGCATCCCTACCTTGCACTCAAAACACAGGCGGCCTACCTTGGCTCCAACACCTTGACGGGTATTGAGCTGGGAACATCCTATGCCCACCAATGGGAACTCCTGTTTGAAGCGAACGCCTTCATCTCCTATCACGGATTTCTCACCCTACGGCTCGGGTACGTAGAGAAGTACGTAGAAGATCTTTACCCGAGCCAAAGCATCCAAGAGCAGCGTTATGAAGGTCTCAGGCTCGCCTATGTCTACGACGGCGGCTTGCTGCAGTCATCCTTCTTCTCCTTTTTGGATTCGGGAGCATCTTACGGATCGTTTAATGTCAACGTGCTCGCCTTCAAGCTGCCAAAGACGTACAAACAGACCGATTTCACCTTTACCTCCGGAATCCTGTACAACCATGAGGGTCATCAAAACAGATTGGTTGCCTTCTCCTTCGGGTCCTTCAGTTTTGAGGTGAAGCACACCAACGGCCCCATGCTTAATCGCTGGGAGGATCAGAACGACAGGATGAACCTCGGTTCCTGGCAGCTTGGGTACCGGTGGGAGTTTGAAAGCCCGTCAGCCTTCCTCACTCCCTATGCAAAAGTATCGGCCGGGCTGCATCGTTTCAATCTGCAGCAGAACTATACCACCACCTTGGTGGAGGAAGTCAGGCCGAGCATCGGTATGGAGGTCGGCCTGAGTATTGGAACCACCTGTTGGTGGGTGGTCGGCAATACAAGCTACCATCCGCGGCTTGCAGTAAGCCTCTCCTATGTGTTCAATGCTGATTCGATTACTACCGTGGAGTATTTCAAACCTCATACCGGCCCCTGGATTCTTATGGCCGGAATCGTGCTCGATATCGACCACGACCTCACTTGATCGCAAGAAACGTTTTGAGCGACTGTCCATCCAGGCCAAGGGAGAACTGCCACTTGCCGGGGCCAAAGAGATAGGCCAATTCGGCGAAGGGTTGAAACGCAACCGCCGGTCCGCCTAGAACCATGTTTGCAGTCAAGCGGGCGGCTGCCGCCCAGGCTCCTTCCCAGATCAACGTGTCCGCATTCACATACCAAGCGCTTTGGGCTGTAATTTCAAGTCCGGCTCCGGTCAATCCTCCATACGGTATGGGGGCATCGAAGAGCCCCAGCGGGAGCCGGATGGAGGTCGAGAGTCGCAGTTTGCCGCTTCCACTTTGCAGAGGCTTGAAGGAGAACAGTGCATAGTAGTTTCCCATATTCGCCGATCTTGTTCCGATGGCATCCAAAACAAATCGCACCATGGCCGAGCTATCAAAGAGGCGCATCTGCATCCCCAGGGAACCAAAGAGGATCGGAGCGTTCATCCCGCTTTGGAGCATCACACCACCGCTGGTGGCAAAGCCGGCAGGTCCGAAGAAATCCATGGTCCGGCTGTTGCGGTTTTGCCGGGTGTATCCAAGCATTGCAGAGCCGGTTGTGGTTAATCCTGTTGAGTCCCATATCAGGGATATCTTGGGTTTGATGCTCAGGCCCCGAAAATGGGAGTACCCCGTCCAGGAGAAAAGGGGCACTACGGCAGCAGCATAGGCGCTGCTCACATACAAGTCTGTGGTGATATCGTATTGGTTCAAGGCCAACCCCAGTGCAAGTGCATAGGTGGATGCATCGTATTGATAGTTTAGGTCGGCCAAGAGTTTTGCCCCCCGGATGGACCAACCGACGCTGCCGACCAGGCTGTGCCTGCGAAGCAGGCTGGTTGCATGAAACCAGATTCCCATCTGAAACTGATTTGCCTCGACGAAAGGAAACGGCAAGGCAAGGTTGAATTGCAGGTTGTCGTAATAGGGTGACGATTGATACGAGACAGTTTCAGCATACGATGCAACAGAGAGCGGATCACGGAGGGAAATCGGGCTGTCAAAAGAAGATTGAAGTACTGTTTTCTTTACTGCAACACCTTGCGCTGTATACGTTTCATAGAAGAGCTCATCCGCCTGCACAGCTGCAGAGTACACTCCCACACTGTCGGTGTGGACAAGCTGTATGCGGCCCGTCGCATAATTGATTCGATAGAGTTCGAGTTCCTTGACAAAGAGTATCGAGTCATCTTCTTCAAAGGAAGGCGCACGTAGTTCATCGGCGGTCGGCCCCACCAGCAACAACGGCTCTTTTCCTTCCTCAAGCAGATACAGCGAGGAATTTCCACTCTCTAGTGCAAGATATGCAAGCTTCGAGCCATCCCTGTTCAATACGGGTTCCAAAAAGCTCACCCGCTCTTTTGATGCCAGCGTGATTACTTCCATGGTATCGGTTTTGACTTCTACCAAGTCATAGAAACTGCCATTGACCCGGCTGGCGACGATTCGCGATCCGTCGGAACTGATGGCAGGCTGCACCAAGCGCTGAGCCTTGGTAAGCCTTTTTGCCTTGAGTGTTGAAAGATTGAGCAGGAACAGGTCGCTGTAGCTGACTGCGGACAAGGCGAGGGAGGAAGGGTCGCTGGTATCGGCCCATAGTGAAGAAAAGACGGCAGTATCGGTTGCAAACGAGATACAAGAGCCTCCATCAAGACTCAAGTCCATAAGCTTCTCTGCTGAGCCATCAGCTGAATACCGATACAGCGCTCTTCCCTCATAGGGGCTTTGTATATACCCGACGAGGCCGATCGATGTGGGAGAGGGAAGATATCGGTCACCCTGCATCGGCTCGCCAAACAGATGCTCGGAGGATTGCTCAATCGCTTGGGCCTCTTGCAGGGCGAGCGTGAACAGCTCGTTTGCAGAGTGGCCGGTCACCTTTTTGAAAGCAGGAGAGAGACCGAAGAAAGGAAAGGCTGCAAATCGGCGGTTGATGTCTGCATATGCAGAGCTTCCATACTGGCGAACAAGGTAATCGACCATGAGGTATCCGGTGACATAGATGCGGTTGGAAGGGTTGAAAGGACCGTTGTAGGCTCCTTGTGAGAGCGACCACATGGAGTCTTGAGCCAAGGATGCCTGGTAGATTCTGGCAAACGGCAGCGAGTCTCCCCTTCCACCATGCTCAACAAAGGCTGTCTCTGCATAGGTGGTGATTCCTTCTATCCACCATCCAGGCATGAAGACGGTACTCATGGCAGTCACGCCGGGGCCGAGAAACTGCAAGAATTTTGCAGGACCAACGGGTGCTGTCAGGTGTATATAATGGGTCAGCTCATGAATAAACAGGCTTTTCAACCAGTCCTGGGTTCGAGAGCCGAGGAAACGGTCTTCAGGGCTGGTAACATAGAGGTAGACGGCAGAGGGAAAGTTTATGTAGTATCCATTCGCAAAGGCTGTATTGGACGTGATGACCACAGGAACCTTGACTGAAGGAGTATGGGCGAGAAATGGGGCAAGCTGCTCAAACACCTCGTCGGCGAACACCGATAGCTGCCGGGCATATGTCAGGTCATCCTCTTCAAAGATGATGCGCGTGTGTTCGGTCTCCATCTGTTGATAGGAGACGGCAACCAAAGAACCAGATGAAAGAAGCAAAATCAGGAGAAAAACTTTCAAACGGAACATGGGCAACTCCTTGCATTACTGTACAGCAACCTGCATCGGCAGTAAAGGAACATGTGTAAATTGGGCGCGCAGATGCTGGTCGAGCACATTAAAAACCCCGCCTTCCAGGAAAGCGGGGGGGAATGGTCTTGCAAGATTGCTTACGCGATTGGATGAATCCAACCCTCCGGGGCTTCGAGTCTTCCCATCTGGATGCCGGTGAGCGTATCGTACAACTTTTGGGTGATCGGTCCCATGTGCTCCATACCGCTGGGCATGGTGATCACGCCTTTGCTCGTGGTAATCGAACCGATGGGAGAGATGACCGCCGCAGTGCCGCACAGTCCGCCTTCAGCAAATTCGGCGACTTCCTCGAGCGGAATCGGCCTCTCCTCGGTCTCGAGGTGAAGAATCTCCTTGGCGACATACATCAACGAACGGCGGGTGATCGACGGCAGGATCGAAGGGCTCTTGGGTGTCACCACCTTGTTGTCCTTGGTAACGAATATGAAGTTCGCCCCACCGGTCTCCTCGACGTAGGTCTGTGTTGCAGCATCGAGGTAGAGATTCTCTGCAAACCCGTTCTTGTGGGCTTCGTGTCCTGCATAGAGGCTCATTGCGTAGTTCAGTCCGCCCTTGATATGTCCGGTACCGCGGGGGGCCGCCCGGTCGAATTCACTGACCTGCAGCTTCAACGGCTTGATTCCACTCTTGAAATAGGGTCCGACCGGGGTGCAGAACATCCTGAAGGTATACTCGGGGGCGGGAGCAACCCCGATGACCGGGCCGCTTCCGAAGAGAAACGGCCTGATGTAGAGGGTGGCTCCGCTGCCGTAGGGAGGCACATAGGCGAGATTGGCCTTTACCAGTTGATCCAAGGCGTCAAGAAAACGATCCTGGGGGAACGGAGGCATCAAGAGCCTGAGGGCGGTATCGGACATGCGTTGGGCATTGAGATCGGGACGAAAGGCTACAACCTTTCCATCGACGGTCGTATATACTTTGAGGCCTTCAAAACAGGTCTGTGCGTATTGTAGGACCCCTGCACTCTCGCTGATGGTTACATTGGCATCCTCTACCAGTGCCCCATCATCCCACTGGTTGTTCTTCCAGTACGAGACATACCGACTATCGGTCTTGGTGTAGGAGAAACCAAGACTGCCCCAATCAATGTTTTTCTTATTCATACGCTGTTCCTTCGGCTGAGATGCGCCTTGTGTGACTTGTATTGGGGGCTATTGTACAACTTCGTATGCATTTCGTCTATTTATATGCATAACTTTTGCATAAAAATAGACTCTTGCCATCTCATCATTGGGTTTTCAAAGCAGCATCGAAGGCCACAAAAGAACTGGAAAAGTTGATTTTCTTGACATATGCACAGCTTTCCGTTGCTCCGAAAATCCTGTCCATACCCGAGTCTTCCCATTCCACCGACAATGGACCGGAATATCCTGCGCGGTTGAGTTCCCGGATGATTCCGTCGAAATCGACATTTCCATGCCCAACTGACACAAAGTCCCAGCTTCGCCTTGTATCCCCGAAAGGAAGGAATGAACCTAAAATCCCTCCACGGCTAGTACGGTTCATCTTCACATCCTTCATATGGACGTGGTAGATTCGGTTGGCAAAATCCCGGACAAACCCTACCTCATCAACTCCCTGCCACACCAAATGGCTGGGGTCGAAATTGAGGCCCAACGTCGTTCGGTAGTTGAAAAGTTCCAGCAACCGCTGGGTGGTGTACCAATCGAAGGCTATCTCCGTGGGATGGACTTCCAGGGCAAACCGCACGCCGCAAGCATCAAACACATCGAAAATGGGAGCCCACACATCATACACAAGCTGAAAACCTTCTTCAATCATTGCCTCGCTGGTTTGCGGATAGGAGTACCACCGAGCCCAAATGGGAGAACCGGTGAATCCATTCACCACCGAGACGCCGAACTTTTGGGCTGCCCGGGCGGTATCCTTCATCTCCTCAACAGCCCAAGCCCTGATAGCTTCAGGTTTTCCTGCCAAATGGGAGGGTGCAAACCCATCCAGTCGCTCATCCCAGACATCACAGACGCATTGACCGGTCAAATGGGCGCTGATCGCCCGGCAAACCAGGCCGTACCGATTCAATGTCTCGTGCACCATCGGAAGGTAGGAAGGGTCATGCAGGGCTTTCTGCACATTGAAATGAGCATGGGTGGCAAGTTCAAGTCCATCGTAGCCCATCTCTTTTGCAAGACGACAGAGGTCCTCCAAAGCCAAATCCCCGAACTGGCCTGAAGCCAGGGTAACCAAACGACTCATATACATGCCCTCCTTATGAAAATCGTACACATTCACCGGTTTCACTGCTCTTGTAGATGGCATCGGTAATCTGCATGAGAATCAAAGCCTCCTCAGGTGTATTCATCGGCTTTTTCCCTTCCGTTATGCTCTGGACAAAATTTGCGGCGTTGGCCACCCTGCCCATCGTCTCATCCTTTTGAACCAGGATCTCACGATTCACCTGATTTCCATACTCCTCTGTATAGAGCATGGCAGTGTCACAACTGGTTTCATCCACGCCATCGATACCGAACAGGCGTTCCACCTTGCCTCCGGCCCTGCTCCCTTGGAAGGTGACAGAAACCACCTCCCGCTCATTCATTTCAGCCCAGGAGTTGCGGATCATCAGGCACTGTCCGTCCTTGAAGGTCACCATGGCATGGCAGGCCGTCTCAACATTCGTTTTACCATTGCCGTCGGCAATGCCCCAAGGTCCCTTGAAGGAAGGATTTCCCATGAAATCATCAAAGGTGACACCAAGAACGGCCTTCGGCTGGGGATATCCCATGAACGAGAGGGCCAGATCGATCATGTGCAACAAGTCGATAACCGGACCTCCACCCGCTAGTTCCTTGTCGGTGAACCAACCTCCGAAACCGGGGATTCCGGCTCTGCGTATCCAAGTAGCCTGAGCCGAATTGATGCGTCCTACCTGCCCGTTTTCAATATAGCGGTAGATGGCCTGACTTTCGGGCCGGCAGCGGTTGTTGAAGCCGAACATCAACTGCTTGTTTGCTCTTTTCGCAGCTTCATACATCGCAAGCATCTCCTCGGCATTCCGGGCCGGTGGTTTTTCACAATACACATGCTTGCCCGCCTCGAGGGCTTGGATGGTAAGCGGTGCATGGAACTTGTTCGGTGTTACAATGGATACTGCATCGAGTATTGGGAGCTGAGCAAGCATTGTCTCCAAACTTGGATAGGTACGCGCTATCCCCCACTGCTGTGCAAATTGTCCGGCACGTTCGGCATTTGAATCGGCAACCGCAGCTACAGTGGCTCCTGCCTTCTGAAAACCCTTTACATGGTAGGCTGCCATGCCACCGGCTCCAACTATCCCAATATTCATGGTGCTTCTCCTATTTGCCCTTTTTATTGCTCTGTGCAAGCACTGCAACAATGATGATGACGCCCGTAACCAAACCATTGAGGAATGGGGGCACATTGGCCATGATCAAGACTGTATTGATGATCCTGAGCATCAGGACTCCGAGGAAGGTGCCGATGATCTTGCCCCTTCCCCCATCCATGCTGGTTCCTCCGATGGCAACGGCTGCGATGGCATCCATCTCATACCCCATACCTGCGCTCGCCGCCTGAATGGAGGTCAGCCTGCTGGCAAGCAGGAAAGCCGCCAAGCCATAGAGCATGCCTGCATAGGTGAAAATGAGGGTTTTTACCCGATTCACATTGATGCCGCTGAGGCGTGCGGCCTGTTGGTTCGAACCGACCGCATATACATACGTGCCGAACTTGGTCTTGGACATGAGAAGGCCGGTAAGCACGGTGATAAAAATCAGGAACAACATCAGATGGGGAATCGAGAGAATACGACCTGCTGCGATGGCACGGAAGGGAGCATACATGTCCTTGTCGACGGTAAATGGGCCACCCTGCCCCATCTGGTTGATCACACTACGCCAGGCGCTCATGGTGGCGAGGGTGACGATGAACGGGGCGATTCGCCCCTTGGTCACCAGCAAGCCGTTGATGAGCCCCCCAAGGATTCCGGCTCCCAGGCAGAACAGGAACGCCAGAGGAATGGAATGGGTGGAGTTGAGGACCATCACACCAAAGCCGCTGATCAGGGCGACCGTCGAGCCCACCGACAAATCAATCATTCCGGCTGAGATGATCAGGCTCATGCCCATGGCGCAGATTCCCACGATGGCCCCTTGTACGAACTGGTTGGTGATGTTGTTCCACGTTAAAAACGAGGGGCTGACAATGACCGCCACCAACAACAACAGAACGAAACTCAACCAATGGCTGTAGTTTCCAGTGACATTCCTCCAGGTGTCCCTCACCTGATTCCTTGACAGCGTCAAACCTTTCAATTGAGCACCTCCCCTCTTGTTCCGGTCGAATATTCCATGATGGCAACCTCGGAAATCTCGTCACGGGACAGCATTGCAGCTGGTTTTCCTTTGTAGAGAACAAGGCAGCGGTCTGCAAGCTGATGAATTTCCGGATATTCACTGGTGAAGACAATCACACCCTTGCCTTGGGCGGCCAACTCAACGATGAGCTTATAGATGGAGAACTTCGCCCCGACATCAATACCTTGGGTTGGATTGTCCATGATGTACACATCGGCATCGAGTTCCAACCACCGGCTGAGAATGACCTTCTGTTGGTTTCCCCCCGACAGGGAGGTGATGACATCCAAATCACTGCCCACTTTTATCCCCAAGCGCTTCTGACTTGCATCGAAACGCTGCTTCTCTTCATTCTTGTTGACAAGCAAACCCGTATGTTTTGAAACAAAGTAAGCAAGGGAATTATTATTCCTGATACTTAAGTCCGGCAAAATTCCTCGTTCTTTGCGGTTTCGGGGAACCATTGCGATACCCCGTCTCATCACAGCCTTGATATCATGCATCGCAAGCGGACCGCTTTGGGTCTCCAGCGTACCGCCTGTCAGCATCGTTGCTCCAAACAACGAAGTGGCAAGCTCATCGGTTCCCGAGCCTTGCAGCCCGGTACATACCAGAATCTCTCCACGATGAAGCTCAAATGAGACATTGCTGAAACTGCGGCCGGATAAATTTGCAGCCTTGAGCACCACCTCTTTTGTGAGAGCGGCCTTGATGCCATCCTTTATATGAGCCTGTACAAAGCTCTTTCCAATGAGCAGCTCAGTGGCCTGATGCTCATCAATATCCCTAATAAAACCACTTTTTATGAACAAGCCGTCACGCAGGACAGTGTATCGATCGCAGATGCGAAAGATTTCCGGCATTTTGTGTGAGATATAGATGAAGGAGACTCCTTCATCCTTGAGCCGCTCCATGATGGAGAACAGCTTCTCGATCTCCTGGTTGTTCAAGGCGGTTGTGGGCTCGTCCATGATGATGAGCTCACTGGAAAACAACAACGCCCTGGCAATTTCAACCATCTGCTTTTGAGCGGTATCAAGTTCGGCAACGATTGTATGGGCATCGATGCCGCTGTTCATGGAATCGAGCACCTTCTGGGCCTGCTCCATCTCCCGCTTCTTATCAACCATCCACCCCTGCTTGGTGAACTCCTCACCAAGGAACATATTCTGGAAGACCGTCAAGTCATTGCACAGATTCAGCTCCTGATGGATGAAGCGAATCTTCAGTTGAGCAGCTTTTTTAGGCGTCATGCCCTCGATGATGTTCCCATCGATCTCAATCGTTCCTGCATCCGGACCAAACGTTCCGGCCAGGACGTTCATCAATGTCGTTTTTCCCGCCCCGTTCTCACCAAGCAGGCCATGGATCTCCTTGCTGCCCACAGAGAAGGAGACATCCTTCAGGGCCTGTACCGCTCCAAACGACTTTGATATGTTCTTCATCTCAAGGATCATAACAGTCTCCCTACCTATACAAGAGATGCCCAGAGGAGGCCGAAAATCCAGCCTCCAGAGGGCACATGTTCTGGAAAACCCAACCCTTACAGGCTATAGCGTACTTTGTAGAGTTCGCTCTGCATATAGGTCTTGTAGTTGGTCTTGTCGATCATCTCGGTGGGAACCTTGTAGTTCTTCTCAAGCTTCTCGCCCTGCAGCACTTTCAGGCCAAGGTCGATGGCATCACGAACCATGGACGGGGAGAAGGTGTAGGTCATGAAATCAATGCCGCTCAAACCTGAATTCTCAAAGAGATTCATGAATCCTTCACCGGCGGAGACGCCGTTGATCAGGCGGATGTTGATCTTTGCACTTCCGTGATAGTTCTTCAGAGCCTCAACGATACCGAATACAATCTCATCGTCATGGGTCCAGATTGCCTTGATGGATTCAATCTCGGCCTTGCTCTTGGTGTTCAGGAAGTTTTCCATCTGCTCCATTGCAGTCTGCTGGCTCCAGTTGGTTACAAAGGACTGCACCAGATTGAAGTTGGGACTTGCTGTGGAGAGGAAGCCGTTGGTGCGTTCCATCGGAACGGTCGAGCTGTCACCCTTGAACTCAAGATAGTTGACCTTGCCCTTAGCCAGGTCTTCCTTGAAATACTCATTGAAATAACGTCCTGCACCTTCGCCGATGGCAACGTTGTCACCGCTGATCTCGGCATCGGGAGTGAGGCCGGGAATGAAACGGTCGTAGACGATCAAGGGAACGCCGCTGTCCATCACCGACTGTGCTACGCTGCGCAGCTCATCACCGTTGACCGGCCAGAGCACCATTACATCGGGCTTCATGCCGAGGATGGTTTCAACAGCATTGCTTTGCTCGCTGCTTTCTGCTGCCGTCATGAAACGGTAGTCAAAACCATACTGTGCAGACAGTGCCTTGACCTGTGCCTCGCAGTGGCGGATGGACTCTGCTGTGAACCCATGGTCAGCGCTGGGCGTTACTACTCCCATCAACTGCTTTTTTGCACCAGCTTCCTTGGAGCCCTGTGCAAACACAACGCTGGTTGCCACCAGCAGGACAAGAAGGATTACCAATACCTTTTTCATTACAAACCTCCTACAGGCTCATGTTCTTCGATGCCTGTGTAGTATTTAGTATATATCTTTCAGAAAATCTGTCAACTTTTTTCGTAATTTTATAAACTTTCCAACGTTTTAGGCAATTTACATCGGAATATCAGAAATATATTTCATATTTTGAAAATTTTTCATGATTTTACATTTTTTACTTGCTTGCTTGCAGATCTGCTTCTATAGTGGAATCAGAGGTATACCCATGGCACCTGCATCCAAGAAAATCACCTACTCGGCTATCTCCGAACTCTCCGGCATCTCGATTGCAACCATCAGCAGAGTCATCAACAACAACCCCAATGTACGCGAGGACACACGCAGGACGGTCTTGGATGCGATGAAAGCTCTTGGTTTTGATACCTCGAGCCTTGAGGCGTTAGGCTCGAAATCGAACGACCTGATCATCTTCAACATCCCCAGCCTGGACAATCCATTCTACAGCCTCATCATCCAAGGGGCGAAGGCAGCCGCCCGGCGCAACGGATACAACATGTTGGTCAACGAGGATTCCATCGATGAAAAATCCTATGACACTTTTACAGATTTGCTGAAAAAAACCAATGCAGCCGGCCTTATCACCACCAACTGCATCAACCGTTCAACCCTGCTCAAGCTCAACGCATTCATTCCGCTGGTGCAATGTTGTGAATGCATCAGCAGTGTGGACATCCCCTTTGTCACCATCGACGATGTCTCGGCAGCCCGCAACGCCGTCGAGTACCTCATCTCCCTTGGGAGAAAGCGGATCGCGTTCATCAACGGACCCTTGGAGTACAAGTATGCCCAGGACAGGCTCAAGGGATACCTGCAGGCCCTTGAGCAGGCATCCATCAAGAAGGATCCGGAGATCATCATCCAGCTGCAGGAGATCAGCTATGACATGGCGGTTTCGGCTGCATTTCAGCTGCTGAACTCTGACCAAAGACCCGACGCTTTCTTTGCCTCCAGTGATGTCTATGCGGCTGCTGCAATCAAGGCGGTGAGAAGATCGGGTCTGGAAGTGCCGAAGGACATCGCCATTCTCGGATTCGACAACATCGAGCTCTCCACCATGTGCACCCCCTCCATCACCACGGTCAATCAACCCAAGTTCCAACTCGGGTTGCTCAGTTGCGAAATGCTCATCAAGCGCATCAGCGGAGAACAGATTCCCATCTCCAGCATGTACATGGATACCGAGCTGATCGTTCGCGAAACTACGCAGAAACCATCATCTACCCTTTCACGGCCCCGATCATGACGCCTTTGACGAAAAAGCGCTGGAGGAAGGGATAGAGAATGATGATGGGAAGCGTGCTGGTGATGATCACCGCACTCTTGATGGAAATCGCAATCGTACTCTTATCACCCGATCCGGCTGCATCGCCGACCATGCTGGTGCCGGTTACGATGTTGCGAAGAAAGAGCATGACCGGAAACTGGCTGCTCTTGAGGTAGATGAGTCCATGGAACCAATCATTCCAGAAAAAGACGGCAGTATAGAGTCCTACGGTGGCCAAGGCGGCGGTGGACAGCGGCAATATGATGCGTATCAGGATGCCTTTGTAGTCGAGCCCGTCGATGATGGCCGCCTCTTCCAGATCCAGGGGAATCGATTTGAAGAAGTTGATCAGCAAAATCAGGTTGAACTGGTTGATCGCAAACGGGATCAGCATCGCCAGACGGGTGTTGGTCAGTCCAAGCGAAGAGACCAGCAGGTAGTTGGGTATCAGGCCGCCTGAGAAAAACATCGAGAAAATCACCAGGCGCATGACGACTTTCACCCCCTTGAGCCGTGTCTTGCTCAATGGATAGGCAAACAATATCATCAGCGTGAGGCTGATCGCCGTCCCGCCCAAGGTATAGATAAACGTATTGCCATACGCATTGAAGAAGTTGGGATAGGAAAAGATCTGGATGTATGCCTCGAGGTTCAGCCCTTTGGGTATGAGGAACACCTCATTGTGTATGATTGCCTTCGGACTGGAGACGGAAAGGGCGAGCATGTAGAGGAAGGGAATCAGGCAGACAGCGAGCGTGAGGGCCATCACCAGGTACACGACAAAGGAAAAGAGCAATGATGAGGGGCTTCGATAGGTCTTCATGCTAGTATATCCCCTCTCCGGTAAGTCTCTTGCTCAATGCATTGGAGGACGATACCAAAATGACTCCGATGATGCCGCTGAACAGGCCGATTGCTGTGGCATAGGAGTAGTTTTGGTTGGCGAGGCCGGTGCGGTAGACCAAGGTGTCGATGATGTCGCTGACCATGCTGTTGTCCGGGGTATAGAGCAAGAGGACCTTCTCAAAGCCGAGGGAGAGAAGCCTTCCTACGCTGATGATCAGCATCACCATGATGGTGGGCATGATGGAAGGGATGGTGACATAGAAAATCTGCTGGGTGCGGCTGGCACCGTCGATGGTGGCGGCTTCATACAACTCGGCAGGGATCGCCGTAATGGCGGCAAGATAGATGATCGCCGTCCAGCCGGTATACTGCCAAGTGTCCACCAGAATGTAGATGATCCGGAAAAAACGTGCCTCATTCATGAAGTAGAGAGCTTCCTTGCCGAACAATTGCTGGCGCAACTGGTTTATGATGCCGCTGGAAGGTGAAAGCAATTCCCCAAGAATGGCGATTACGACCACCGTTGAGATAAACCGGGGCATATAGGAGACGGTCTGCACCACCTTCTTGAATGCAAGCAGATGCACCTCGTTGAGCAGGATGGCGAAGAGGATGGGAATGGGAAAGTTCACCACCAGATTCAAGATGCTGAGGATCAAGGTATTGCGAAAGGCCCGCCAGAAGGCCGGGTCCGACCAAAACCGCGAGAAGTAGGTCAAGCCCACCCACTCGGTTCCGAACGGGCCCATCCCCGGACGATATCGTCGGAAGGCCAGGACGCTGCCAAGCATGGGAACATACTTGAACACCAGGAAATAGAGCAAGGGAAGTACCATCATGGCATAGAGTTGCCAATACCGTACAAAATACGACCTTCTCCTCAGCGGTTTTTCCTGTTTCATCCAGACCCTCCAAACAACCCGTTACAAATTGGCGTTGTACAATTCGGTGAACTTCTCGATGCCAAGGCTCTTCATCTCCTTGACATAGGCGTCCCAATCCTTCTCGATGCTCTTGCTGCCGGTCAGGAAAGCCGAATTCCAGCGTTCAAAGGCATCGGAGAGCGGAGTCTGCAGGGTGCCTGCTTCCTCGGCCATGCGGTCGTCAAACTTCGGCGTCGGAGGAATGGCTTGGATGACATCACCGATGGCCTCAACCTCGGCGTTGATCCGTGCATAGTTCTCATCGTACTTGGTCATCTCGCGGGCATTGACCCACACCATCTGCGTCACATCACTGCCGCAGCCGTACTTGACCTGCAGGCTCTTGTAGATGCCTTCGCTGGAGTTCCGAATCTCATCGGAGAAGACCACCTTGCCGTTCTGCATGGTGTAGGTCACCCCTTCAACACCCAGGCACCAAAGCTTGGCGTTCTCCTCGGAGAAGAACATCTCGTCCACGACTCGGACCAATTGCTCGAAATCGGGACGCTTGGCCGTTTTGATCGGGAACAGGATTCCCGACCCGGTCTTGCTCTTGGGTTGGTGGTGGGCTCCTGCAGGACCTTCGAGGGCCGGATACATTTGCAGTTTGAAACCGGGAATTGTGCTGTTTGCAGTCACCCCGCCGATCTGGTCATAGTAGGCATAGCTGGCCATGGCCTTGCCGGTGGCAAGCTTCTGGTTCCAGCGGTCGCCGTCGATGGGCTCGGCCATCTCAGGGTCGAGCAGGCCTTCGGCATAGAGCTTGCGCAGGTAGGTGATGTAGCTCTTGTACTGCTCGCTGATGGCTCCGGCGAAGTAGCGCTTGTTTGCATAGTCCCAGCTGAGGGTGTTGCTTCCACTGGAGGAATTCTTTCCCAAGCTGATGCCCCAGGAAGGCATGGTCATGCGGTACAGCACTCTCGGCCCTGCCAGGATGGTCAACGGGTAGGAAGACGGATCGTGCTGCTTGAAGACCTTGAGCACCTGATACAAATCCTCAAACGTCTTGGGAGGGGCCAGGTTGTATTTTTTCAGGAGGTCTTCACGCAAGATCAGGCCGCCGTCGTAGAACGGGACATCAAAGAGGGCGGGCAGGTAGTAGCGCTTGCCGTCCTTCAGCTTCAAGGCATCCACATCGTCCTCAAGACCGAATTCCTTGACTCGGGCATTGAAGTTCGGTGTCCAGGCCTCATAATCGCTGATGGGTACGATGGCACCGTTGAGCGACAGGGCTGCATTCTCCCCCTTGGTGGATTGATAGAGGATTACATCGGGTGCGTTGGTGCCGGTGTTGAGGGCCAATGACACCTTCGTCTGGTAATCCACGATGGGGATGACTTCAAATTCGACCTTGGCATTCACCCGTTTCTGGACTTCGGTGACTGTCAACCAATCGTGTTTGAACGGCAGTGTCGCATTGTCCGAATAGAAGGCGGAGAATGCAATCGGGCCGCCTGCGGTCTCCTTCACTCCCGCCCCAAACAGCGGGAAGGAAAGTGAGACCAAAACCAAGAGAGCAACCAACAGGGTTTTCTTCATAGTGCCCCTCCTTTTTTATTGGAAACAACCGTAAAACGGTGATTTCGGACAACATCAGGTGTACACCACCTCTATAGTATATGCACCAAATCAAGCAACTAGCAACAATATTTTTTACTAAAGCTTGAAAACAAATTGAAAATATTTTTCAATCAGAGTTCCAATTTACCCATGACAACACTATGCTCTGCGCCGGTCGCGGAAATCAGGGTATTCGGCTTTCCTGCAAGCCGTCGCCAAGCCAGAAGGGCGAAGGCAACAGCCTCCTTGCTGTCGCTGTCACGTCCGAAATCCTTCCAGGTATAGACGGCGATTCCCAATTCTTTTTCCAGTGCATCCAGGATTGCAAGGTTATGGCTCCCGCCTCCACCTACAACCAGGTAATCGAGATTACCGTGATAAAACCGCTGCACGCCCCGTTTCACCGAACGGGCGATGAAGTAGGTTGCCGTGGCCAGTACATCCGAACAATCCAGCTGTCTGCTGTCTGCCTGCTTGAGAAGGCGCTGTACATACGCCTTGCCGTACAACTCTCTTCCGGTGGACTTGGGCAAAGATAGGGGGAGGTAGGAATCACTGTATTCCATCCATGCAAGAAACGATGCATCGACGATTCCTCTTTGTGCCCAGGCTCCCCCCTCATCATAGCGAAGTGAGTTGTGGCTGTAGTGAAAAACCAGTGCATCGATGACCATGTTCCCCACTCCTGTATCGAAAGCGAGCACCTCTTCAGGTTTGCAGTTCGCCGGCAATATGGTGATATTCCCGATTCCTCCGATGTTCAACAGGGCGATGGACTTGTCGGGCTGCCTGAAGAGCAGGTATTCGGTATAGGGAACCAAAGGGGCTCCCTGCCCCCCAGCGGCAAGGTCGCGGCTTCGAAAATCACTGACCACCGGACACCTGAAAGACTCAGCGAGGAAACTGCTTTGACCCAGTTGCAGCGTCGAGCGTATGCTTTGCCCCAAGTATTCAGTACTTTGAGGCACGTGGTAGAAGGTGTGCCCGTGCGAACCGATCAGACAGATGTCCCGAGTCTCCACCCCGGCTTTCTCACAGACCTTGCGTGCCGCTTCCACAAAGAGGCGGCCGAGCAGGGCATCCATCAGGCACAGCTCCCGGCTCCCGCCCTCATCGCCTTGGGCGAGGGCCAGCAGGCGCGAGCGCACTTCCTCCCTATAGGGGCAGGAGACGAAAGCAAGTTCCTCAAGATCGACAGCCTCCCCTTCTCCCTCAATGCGCACCAATGCGGCGTCGATGCCGTCCGCACTGGTCCCGCTCATAAGGCCGATGACCAGGCTCATGTCCTCGCTCCCAAAAAGTCTTTATAGATGCCCGGTGTCGAACCTTCAATCATGGTTGCTCCGACACATTTCTCGTAGAAAGCGGCAGGTCCCACCCCGCCGATGACGGCATAAGCATACCCTTCATCGGCCATTGCCTTCAGGGAACGCAGCAACAAGGCTTTGCCGATGCCCATTCCCTGCATGTCATCAAGCACCCTGGTAGGACCGAAAAAGTCCAGAGCGGTTGCATGATAACAGGCATATCCGAGAATCCGTCTCTCCTTCACAGCAAGAAACAGGGAGATGGGATGGCGTGCAAAGCACACATCCGCCTCCCCTTGGGCGCTGATGGAGGAGTGTTCGCCTATCCAGGAGAGGACCCGGACTTTATCAGGGGCCATCGCCCTCTGGATTGTTATCCCCTGCTCCTCCAGCTTTGCCAGCAAAGGGCTGCTGGATGGCAGGTCATAGAGTCTGACCAACATATCAGGCATGCTTACCTCCTAAAGAAACGCTGAGTCTTCCCTGTGGCACCCATTTCTCTCTCAACATCTCAGCGAGTGCAAGAAACACAGGTTTGGTATAGGCATACGCGGCGATGCTGCGAATGTGTCCATCCAAGAGGGCCAAGTCGTACGGGTTGCGCAAGGCGATGCAGAGTACGGGCTTTTTCGCAGCCAATGCATTCACCAATTGAATCTGACCGGTATGGAGATGCCCGTTGTAGGTTGCACAGACCACCGATGAGGCTTTGTCCACCTGCGCTGTTATTGCTTCAATCTCCCCGCTTTCGGGGTTGTTGCCGGTCACAATCGAGGATCCTCCCAACAGGAGGGCCATTTGGGGTGCGAACACCAACGCATCCTCATCACTGGAGACATTGGTCGCCCGGAAACATCGGGGCCCGACAAAGCAGGGGTTCTCTCCCAATTCGAAGGGTGCATCCTGCACCAAGGTCAGGCTCTGCTGGTGCAGCTTGCGGTTCATCGCTTGGTGTTTCGGGCAATTGACCACGGACAAAGGCTGTCTCTCCTGCTGCTCCAGCATATCTTTGGCCAAAAGAATAGTCTGTGTCGATCGCATCAGTTCCTCTTCACTCAACAGTCCAGCATCCAAGGCGGCTTCCACCGCCTCGACAGCCTCACAGCCCAGGGCAACCCGGTGGCTGATGCATACCAGGTCAACGCCTGCCTTGAGGGCGGCAACCGCCCCCTTTACGGTCCCGTAGTGCTTTGCGATTGCATCCATCTCCATGCAATCGCTGAATATCAGGCCTTTGAAACCCAACTCTGAACGCAGCAGTCCGGTGATGATGCTGCGGCTCATGGTGGCGGGCAGATCAGCCTGTTCAAGGTGGGGAAACAGGATGTGGCTGGTCATGATCCCCATCACCCCGTCATGCACCGCGTGCTTGAACGGGGCGAGGTGCATCTCCAGCTCTTCCTTGGTGCCTTCTACGACAGGAAGGGCCACATGACTGTCAAGGTGTGTATCCCCATGGCCCGGGAAGTGCTTGGCTACGGCCATCACGCCTGCACTCTGCAATCCTTCAATCATGGAAAGCCCGAACGAGGACACCACCTCGCTGTCGTCGCCATAACTTCTCACTCCGATCACCGGATTATCAGGATTGCTGTTCACATCCAGGCAGGGGGCGAAGTCCACATTCACTCCAAGCGCCCTGAGTTCTCTTGCGGTGATCCGTCCAGCTTCAAAAGCAGACTGAGTCGCTTTCGTTGCTGCGATGGCCATCGCAGAGGGAACATTGGTACAATCGCCCGAGAGCCTGGTTACCATGCCACCCTCTTGATCTATCGTAATGAGAGCCGGGCGGCCGCACTCCTGCTTGACCAGCTTCTGAATATCCTGGCAAAGCTGGAACAACTGAGCCTTGCTTGCAATATTGCGGGCAAACAGGATGACATTGCCTATCTTGTAACGCCTCACAGCCTCAAGGAAGGTTTCATCCATCTCCAATCCGTCGAACCCGCAGACAAAATGCTGGCCGATCATGATCCGTCTCTCACTTCCCATATCGTTCAAATCTCCTCTTCTCTTTCATGAATGCTTGCGACTCCTCCTCTGCTTTCTGCAACGTGTGGCCAAGCTTGTCGGCGGACAGCTCTTCAGGTCCGAAGCCCGCAAGCTTGGAAAAATGTGCAGTGAAGGAGAGCCGGTCGGGATATAGATGATGCACCGTCGCGAGCACCTTGAGGCATGTACTGAACGGACGCAAAGCATGGTAATCAAGAATGTGGGCGTACAAGCCGTGACAGAGCGCCCCCTGATGCTTGCCCCGGGATGGGACGAAGGAGACAGGCGTGAAGACGACTCCCTGCAAACCCAGCCTGCCGACCTCGTCGGATAAGCGGTAGGGATCGATGAAGGGGGCTCCGAAGAGTTCGAAGGGTGCACTGGTTCCCCTTCCCTCGCTGAGGTTGGTCCCCTCCAGCAGACAAAAGCCGGCGTAGAGGAACACGCCCCCAAGGTGTGCAAGGGCGGGACTGGTCATGACCCATGGCCGTCCGGTATCGTGCCAAAGGTCGCTTCGTCTATAGCCCGAAAGCTCGACAATCCCAAGCTCGCCGCATAGGCCGTACCGGTGCTGCATCCAAAACGCAAGTTCTCCCATGGTCAGAGCGTAGCGCACGGGTAGTCCGCTCGGACCGACAAAGCTTTCATAGCTTGGACTGAGGATCGCTCCCTCCACCACCAATCCCCCGAGGGGGTTTGGTCGGTCGAGCACGATCAGGGGCTTGCCAAGCTGAAGCAACTGCTTCAGCGTAGCTATGTAGGTGTAGAACCGAAGTCCTACATCCTGAATATCAAACAGCAGGCAATCGATGTCTTGGAAAACCGATGGATCGACCGGTTTGCCTCCGTTGCTGTAGAGGCTGTGCACAACCAAGCCTGTTTCAGCATCCCGTTGGTCCTCAACATCCTTTCCATCTGCAATGAAGGACCCCATGCCATGCTCGGGGGCAAAGAGGTCGGTAATGTTCAGGTGTTTGCATAAAAAGGACTTCGAGGACTGGAATGTTGAGGAAAAGCTTGCAGCATTAGTCACCAGGCCGAATCGTTTCCTGTCCAGGTGCCTTTTCGAGAGCGTTTCCAAAGCCCTGTCCAAGCCGAATTCCATACAGGTTTTCCCCCCTCCAGTCATCCTAGAACACAACACCCGGTAGAGCAAGCACTTCTCCTGCTGAAAAAAACAACGTTGCCCTCTGGCAAAGGCAACGTCGAAAAATGGGAATTACTGTGTGTGTTTGGAGTGTTACAGAAGGTTCTCTATGGCCTTTGCCACCTTGCCAAGGTCGTAAGAGGGTTCGAAGCGCTGGACTACTTCGCCATTGCGGTCAATGAGGAACTTGGTAAAGTTCCACTTGATCTCACTGCTCTTCTCATACTCTGGATCGGCTTTGCGCAGGATTCCATCAAGAATGGGTGCGATCTTGTGGCTCATATCGAAGCCCGCGAATCCCTTCTTGCTCTTCAGGTACTTGTACAACGGGATTGCACCTTCGCCGTTGACATCCACCTTTCCGAACTGGGGAAACTGGGTTCCAAACTTGAGCTTGCAGATTTCGTGGATCTCCTCAATCGACTCAGGAGCCTGTCCATCGAACTGGTTGCAGGGGAAGTCCAAGATCTCAAAACCCTTCTCCCTGTATGCTTCATATAATTTCTCAAGCTCAGTGTATTCGGGAGTGAACCCGCACTGAGTTGCAGTATTTACAATCAGGAGCACCTTGCCCTTATAGGTGGAAAGGTTTACTTCCTCCCCTTTTCTTCCGTGTACGGTGTAGTCATATACGCTCATGTGCTCCTCCTGTTATATCGTTCACTATTTTATTTTTCACAACTTATATC
>NZ_DJGW01000038.1:8491-9270 GCF_002432845.1 Sphaerochaeta sp. UBA5836 | reverse complement strand
ATTTCATGCTCTATCACAAACCCAGGTTGACACGATCGAGCAACTCTACGCCCGACTCTTTGTTGAATACCTGTTCACAGCAAAGCCTTCACCTTCTCTTCGACTTCCGTCATGAAGGTTGTAGGCTCAAAGCGCTCAACCACCTCACCGCTCCTGTCGATGAGAAACTTGGTGAAGTTCCATTTGATCGAGCTGTCCTTCTCGTACTCGGGATCGGAAGCACGCATTCGCTCGTTCAGACGGGCACTACTGGCGTGCAGGGGGTTGAAGCCTGCAAAGCCCTTCTTGGATTTGAGGAACGTATACAGCGGGTGTTCGTGTTCGCCATTCACTTCCAGCTTTGCAAAACGCTTGAAGGTGGTGCCAAAGTTCAGGGTGCAGAACTGGTTGATCTCCTCGATCGTTCCTGGAGCCTGCTCCTTGAACTGGTTGCAAGGGAAGTCGAGAATCTCAAGTCCCTTGTCCTTGTACCGCCTGTAGAGCTTTTCAAGTTCATCATACTGGGGTGTAAAGCCGCAGTGTGTTGCCGTATTGACAATCAACAGGACTTTGCCGGCAAACTCGGACAGTTTGACGGGCTTCCCATCCATTGCCGAAACCTCGATATCATATAGATGCATGGTTGATCTCCTCATAGATAAAGCATCCTGCCTTTTGAGGCAGGATGCAAGTCCTTAATGGCTGGAACTGATGGTAAAAGAGAGTCGGTAGACTCCGCTGCGAACGCGGTACCGCTCCAGGGTATCAGGTCCGCAGGTTGCGGTTCCCACCCCGCGGAC
>NZ_DJGW01000038.1:0-8448 GCF_002432845.1 Sphaerochaeta sp. UBA5836 | reverse complement strand
CGTTTCTCCCAGAGCTCCGAAAGCGAATACTTGTGCAGCGCAAAAGAGAACTCATCGTGGCTCTTGAAGTGTACCCCCCCGGTATCTCCATCATAGATGTCCAGGCGGCTGACCTGCGTCCTCACTCCGTGGTCCTGCGGAACAATATACGGCACATACAGTTCATCGATCGTGGCATGGTAGTCGCCGATTGCAGAGCCTTCGCAGCGGTCGGGATAGTTCTCCTCGGGCCCCCTGCCGAAATACCGTACAGCGGACCAGCTCGTATCGAGGTCGCACTTCAGCCCAACCCTCGGGTACTCCCCGATTGCATCGCTGAGGAAGATGGTGCAGCTGTAATAGAGCTCGTCGGAGGAGAACACCCAGTGCTGCTCGAACGTTCCCAGATCAAGCCCTGCTGGATTCTCGATTCGATGGCGGCTGCACAGCTGCCCATTCTCCATATGCACATCCAAAAGCACCAACGATGTCTTGTCCAGTTCGTTCACCAGCCACTGGCCGAAAGCCTTGTTGTCGTGGTAGAAGGCGTACTCGGGCAGGTCCTTGTTGCCCTGCAGTGTCTTGAGCCCGTCGTTCTCGGTAGGACAGCGGAAAAGGCTTATGCAAAGAGGTGATGATAAAAGCTCCCTCTGTCCGACAAACTTGAGGCTCGAAAGAAGTCCTTCGGCATTGATCGAAGCCTCATAAGCGCTTGTCTCCAAGCGATAGCTGCCGTTCTCCTGTTTCTGTAGATACGCCTCGGCGGCGGGGAAGGCACGCTTGATCGGAGGGGAGAGCTCAAACTGGTCCCATGCCACGAGGTGTCCGCACTCAGCCCAGCAGGTGTCCTGTTTCAGACAGCACTCGAACAGTACAAAGGCTTGACCGGCACCCAGCAAAGCTTTGGCTTCGGCGGTGGCAAGGATTTCCAGCTGGAATTGCCAGCTTCGGCCCGCCTCGAGTACGGGAAGCTCAATCTCTCCTTCCAGCCGTCCTGCTTCAGACTCGCTGAACAGCTTGTATCGAAGCTGCAGATTCTCTGTGGTCGTGAAATCCAATTCACTTTGCAGGGTGAACCTGCCGCTTGCAGGATGCTCGCTTGTGATGTGGATCGGCTGTTGCACCTTCAGGCACTCCGCCATGGCGGGTTTAGTCGTTCGGTCTGGAAGCACCAACCCGTTGAGACAGAAGTCATAATCGGTGGGTTGGTCGCCGAAATCGCCGCCGTACCGCCAGGCCCTGCCCCCTTCCTTGTCGGCTGCCAGATGCGCATTCGGGCCCACCGGCCTGCCCTGTTCATCGACCAGGATTCCTTGGTCGACCCAGTCCCAGATGAAACCACCCTGAATGCCGCGGGAGCTGCGGATGGTCTTCCAGTAATCGGAAAGACTGCCGTTCGAGTTGCCCATTGCATGGCTGTATTCACACATGATCAGGGGCCGGTCGTCGTCGCTGCTTTCGGTATTGTGATCCCAAGCTTCGATAAGGGAGATGGGCGGATACATCGGAGCGATGATATCGGTGGCGAAACGACCCCTCTTGAGGCTGTCCAAGGTGTGGGCTCCCTGGCCCCACTCGGGGCGGTTCGCCCCTTCGTAATGAATCGGACGGTTGGGGTCGTACCGCCTGAGCCATCCGGCACAGGCGTCATGGTTGTGACCGTAGCCTGCCTCATTGCCCAACGACCAGACAATGACCGAGGGGTGGTTGTAGTCGCGCCTGACCATCCGCTGCACTCGTTCAAGAAAGCAGGCTGCCCACATTTCATCACGGCAGATGCTGTCATAGTTCGCATGGGTCTCAATGTTGGCCTCATCCATGACATACAGGCCGTATCGGTCGCACAGTTCATACCAGAGGCTGTCATCGGGATAGTGACAGGTGCGTACAGCATTGAAGTTGTGCTGTTTCATCAGGCGGATGTCCTCCACCATGGAAGCGACCGACAACGTCTTGGCCATGTACTGATCGTGCTCGTGGCGGTTCACGCCCTTGATCAAGACCCGCTTGCCGTTGATCAGAAGCCGCCGCTTGGAAATCTCAAGACGCCTGAAACCAATCGGAAGAGAACGATGCTCATCACCAAGCGAGAGGCCCACATAATAGAGCGTGGGCTGCTCGCTGCTCCAAAGCAGAGGGTGCTCGACATCAAACGAGCTGACAAACCACGAATCCTGTGCTTCTACGCTCCATCTGTTGAGCAGCGTCCCTTGGGGGTCGTACAGGCTCACTTCCAGCGGTTCCTTCCGTGCTGTCGTGGATACTCGTACTTCAACCTTGGCCTTTGCAAGGCCTGCGTCCACTACGGCAGTCACCTTTACATCCTTCATCGTCACCTTGGGAACGCAGGAAAGGACAACGCTTCGATGCAAACCGCCGAACCACCACTGGTCCTGATCCTCGACATAGGAGGAGTCGCTGTAGCGTACTACGACCAGGGTGAGGGTGTTCTGACCCAAGCGTACGAAGTCGGTCAAATCGAAGCTTGAGGGAAGACGGGTATCCTTGCCCATACCGACAAAGGCGCCGTTGACATAGACTTCGAGATAGCTTTCCGCACTCCCTACTTCCAATATGGTGCTTTGCCGTTTCCACTGCTCATCGAGGGTGAAGGTGGTACGGTAGACCCCGGTCGGGTTTTCAGCCGGGACTAAGGGAGGCGTATTGGCAAAGGGCATGATCACATTGGTGTAATGGGGCTTGTCATACCCTTGTACACTCCACGATCCGGGAACAAGAATCTCTTCCCAAACCAGATCGGAGTGTTCGTCGAGCACCTGCTCCTCCACCGACAAGGGAGAATCGTAGTAGCGGAAGGACCACGTGCCATCGAGGCATCGATACAGGGGATTGCTTGCGGCATCCCAATGCTCCGGGCCCTTGACGGCATAATCCAAGGCCGCTTCCCGCTTCGGGAAGGCTTTTGGAAGAGAATGCATCTGCAGCCGATTCATACTGGTGATACTTGGTTGCTCCCAAGCGCGATGGGATAAAAACAGCATGGACATACGTACTCCTATTTGACTGATCCCAACACACCTTCGACAAACCGCTTCTGCTGGGTGAAGAAGAGTATCAGGGTGGGCAGGGTCGTGATGGTTACCGAGAGCATCAGGATCCCATAGTCGGTAGTATAGCCGGCGGTAAGGCCTGTGATAAGCAGGGGCATGGTCTGACTCTCCTGGCTTTGCATGATGATCAAGGGCCACAGATAGTTGTTCCAGGCGGACATGAAGGTGACGATGGCGGCGGCGGAGAACGTCGGGGCCATGATCGGGACAAAAATCCTGAAGAAAATTCCCAGCTCCCCCAGTCCGTCCACCCGGGCGGCCTGCACTGTTTCCATAGGGAACGATTCAGCGCTTTGCCGGAAGAAAAAGATGAGGAAGGCTGTTGAGATGGTGGGAAGGATGAATCCGGCCGTCGTATCAAGCAACCTTGCCTGGCTGAACATGCGAAACAGCGGGACCATCAGGGCGGCGAAGGGGACCATCATGGAAAGCAGCAGCAAGCCCATCAGGGTGTCCTTGCCTTTGTCACGGTAGATCTGAAACCCATAGCCGGCCAGCGAGCAGACAAACAGGCTTGCCACCGTGTTGGCAAGAGCATTGCGCATAGAGTTCCAAAATGCATTGCCCAATTTGACTGTGGATGCAAGCGTCTTGAAGTTCTCGATCAGGTGGGTGCCGAAAAAAAGCCGTCCTTTGACGATATCCACGCTCAGATTGGTCGAGCCGACAATCATGAAATAGAACGGGAACACCGAGAACAGGCAAACAACACAAAGAAACACATAGGTTGCGATTGTTGCGAGGTGTTTTTGTTTCATCGCTTGTCCCCCACTTTGATCTGGATGAAGGAGAGCACCGCCACCATCACCAAAATTGCATAGGATACGGCAGCGGCATAGCCGAACTGCGGATTGTACATGAACGAGAGGTTGTAGATGTACTGGCTGATGGACAGTGTTGCAATCCCCGGTCCTCCATTGGTGATGTTGCGCACCTCGTCAAAGAGCTGCAGCGTCCCGTTCGTGGACATGATGGTGGTCAACAGGATGACCGGCTTGAGCAGCGGGATGGTTATGGAGAAAAACTGGCGTGAGGCGGAAGCTCCATCGATGCGGGCAGCTTCATAGACACTGCGGTCGATGTTTTGGAGCCCTGCAAGGTAGAATACGGTGTTGTAGCCGGTCCAACGCCAGGTAATGGTCAGGATGATGACGAATTTCGCCCAGACTGGATGGGTCAACCAGCTCATGGGACTTTGGAGGACACCAAGGCCCATGAGGGTGGTGTTTGCGATCCCGTCGATGGAAAAGAATGATTTGAAGATCATGGCCGAGGAGACCAAGCTGGTTGCGCACGGCAGGAAAATGAGAGTCCTGAATATGCCTTTGCCCTTGAGCTTGGGATCGTTGAGAATCGAGGCGAGGATTAACGCCAATGTAAGCATGACGGGAACCTGGATCACCAGATAGGTGATGACATTTCCCACCGAGGTGAGAAACATCTCGTCCTGAAAGAGGCGGGCGTAATTCTTCAGCCCGGCGAATTTCAGATTGTTTCCCCTCCCCGTTTGCAATGAAAGGAGAAATGCACTGACCATCGGATAAAAATTCAGGACGAATATGAACAGTGCTGCGGGTATGACAAACAACCAGCCGTACAGGTTGATTTTTTTTGTCAGTGTTGTCTTTGCCATGATGCCTTTCCCTTCTTCGGTGCTCAATCACACAACCCCGATACCGCCAGTATACAGCGGCATCGGGGCGGATGTTAGTTGATTCCTACTCGCTCATCAAGAATTCTACGTTCTTCTGCGCCGTCGCGAGGGCTGCATCGATGTTTCCACCCTGCAAGACTTCGCTCAGGGCACGAGCAATGGCGTCACGTGCTTCATAGTTGAAGACACCGTACTTCACGTTGGGAACCTTGCTGGCATAGTTGACCAAGTCCTCGTAAATCTTCTGTCCACCGAAGAACTCGATGGGAGTGGAGTATACCGGGCTCTTTGCCGCAGGCAGCCAGGTTGCAATTGCGCCGCTTGCGGGCAGAATGGTCTCATACAAGGCTACGCTTCCGCCGAAGGTCTTTGCCAAAAAGTCGATGGCGACGTCGGCCTTCTTGGAATTGGCCATGACCATCCAGCTTGACCCACCCTGGCTGGAGTAGTTCACCGAACCGGCGATGTTTGCAAATCTGGGAGTATTGACAACAGCCCACTTGCCGCTCTGGCTCTTTTCAGCCTGGATCGATCCGCTGATCCAGCATCCATTGATTGTGGAAGCAACGGTTCCGTTGTTCAGGGTTGCAATATAGGCATTCCAGTCGGGAACGAGGATGCAAACGCCGCTTTCAACCATTTCCTTGGTGATGCGCAGGGCTTCTTTCAGAACCTTGTTGTCCTTGATGTAAGCCTTGCCCTGCTCATCGAACATCCAGGTGCCTGCACTCTGGAGCATCAACATCGGAAAGTCGGGCTCGTTGGCAACTGTTGAAATCATGGCGATACCGGTCTTCTGCTTGACGATTTTCCCAAGCTCGATGAAACGTTCCCACGTGATGTCGTTGAAGTCGCTGACCTTCAGGCCGGCCTTTTCAATGATATCTCTTCTGAGGAACGTACCGGTGGCCCCGTTGTCGAACGGTACGCCATAGTGCTTGCCGTCGACGGTCCCTACGTCCACCTTGAACTGGGCGAACTGGGTCAGATCGATTTTCCCATTGAGTGCAACAAATGCCTCAGGGTAGGTCATGACGTTCTTCTGGATGGCATTGTCCTGCATCAGGATGATGTCCGGAAGGTTCGAGGTGGCTTTTGCAGACAGGCTGGTGATGAGTTTCTGCTGCAGGTCGTTCCAGGGGGTTTCCACTACGTTGATCTTCACATTGGGATGGTCGACGGCATATATTTTTGCCGCCTCATTCATTGCAAAAACGTTGAATGTCGGATCCCAGCACCAGACAGTGAGGGTTACCGGGGCATTCGGGTCGGCTGCCACTGCAGCGGTCTCAGCCTTGCCGCCTGCGAAAGCAAGAGACGAGACAACCAAAAGAAGTGCCAATACAACACACATGGTCTTTTTCATACCATTTCCTCCTTGTGTTTCTAGAACAAGTTTGCTACTTTTTCTACAAGTGCATGATAGGCTGAGCATGCGGCGCAAGGAAGGGACAGAAATACTGAAAACGCTTATTTCCACTACTTCATCAAGTACAAATGTACCGTCTCCGTTTTTGGATATGGTATACTGACTGCCATGGGAATCAAAACGGTCCTGAAAAAGGAAAATATCTTTTCATATGTCTTTGATGCATATGCAGTACTATTGCTGCTCACTGCCCTGACCTTATTTATTTCCACATATGGACTGGACGGGGGGACGAGCGAGCGCCCCTTTGAGTTCTACCGAACCTTTTTCGTGTTTTTCCTCTTCTACGCCCTGTTCATCGTCCTGCTCTCCCATACCAGGCACCTGCTGGGAATCCTGCTGCTCTGTTTTCTGTCCGTCACCGTCCTGCTGGTTCTCGATTACTCGCTCAACGACTACCTGACCATCCGCCTGATGCTCTACCTGGCCTTCCAGAGTGTGATGATCTCCCTGATCGCCTGGCCGTTCGACCTGCCCTTCCCCGTTTTGTTTGCTTGTGCCGCTCTTGCACTGCAGCTGCTGCCCCCTTTTTTGGGGGAGAACGACCTCAATCCCCTGCTGCGGTCGGCCCGAATCGAGGAGTTGATCACCTTCACGGTCATCCTTCTTGTAAGCGCCTACCTGCAGATTGCAGTCAAGCACCTGCACGCACTGCATGAGAAAGCCAAGTCCCAGATTGAGATTCTCGATGCCACCATCACCAAGCTGACCATCTTCAGCCAAAGCTTGCAGAACTATGCTAGAACGGCGGAGATGGAAGCGGCAAAGAAGGAACGGTACAGGATTTCCCGGGAGATTCATGATATCAGCGGATACATGTTCACCAACATAATCGCCATGATGGATGCCATCATCGCCACCGGCTGCCGCAACATCGACAAAACCAGCGAGATGTGCAGCGCTGCTCGCTCACAGGCCCAGGAGGGTCTGGTGGAGACGCGAAGAGCGCTGCACCTGCTGCGCAAGTCGGATTCTGAACGGGAAGTCGGCATGCGTGCCATTTACAAGATCAAGAAGATTTTTGAAAGCACCACCGGAGTGCGGGTGGAGATCGAGAGCGGCAACCTCGATGCAACATTCGGTGATGAACTGGATTTGGTTCTCTACCGCATCGTGCAGGAGGGCCTGACCAACGCCCTTCGGCACGGTCATGCAACCTGTGTGCGAATCCTCTTCTGGATTGTGGAAGAGTCGGTACAGATGATCATTCTGGATAATGGAACCGGTGCAAAGAAGATCATCAAAGGAATAGGCTTGGCCGGTATGGAAGAACGAATCAGCAGACTCGGCGGTGTGGTGAGGGCGGAAAATGCTCCCGAAGGGGGCTTTCAGCTTACCGTAACCATTCCCCTGCAGAAGGAGCAGACCGATGATACGAATCCTCTTGGTTGATGACCAACCGCTCTTCGTGGAGAGTCTCAGGATGAGCCTTGAGAACTATACCGATGACCTTCAGGTCGTCGGCATAGCCAAGAACGGAACCTGCGCCATAGCAATGGCCTGCGACCTGGTCCCTGATGTCATTCTCATGGATGTCCATCTGCCTGATATCAGCGGGGTTGTCGCCACCAGACGTATTCTTGAGAAACAGCGCTCGATCAAGATCGTCATGCTCTCCACCTATGACGAGGATGAGTATGTTCGAGAGGCGCTGCGCATCGGTTCCTCCGGGTACTTGCTCAAGGACATCTCTCCTACCGAGCTTATCGCCGCCATCAGGGCTCTTCATTCTGGTTTGGTGCAGATTTCACCGAAGATTGCCACCAAGCTGATCAACGCCATGTATGACGGAACAAGTCCCAAGATTCCTGAAGTATCCAGCCGCTTTGAGTGGTTCGACACGCTTACCGACCGGGAGAAAGAGATTTTCGGCCTGATCGCCACCGGTTTTGACAATCAGCAGATTGCCGATCGGCTCCAATTGGCCGAGCAGACGGTAAGAAACAACATCAGTACCATCTATTCCAAGCTTGAGGTAAAGGATCGGTTTGAGATTATTCGCCTTGCAAACACAATCCAGTACCATTAGACACAATTTGCAGATTCAGGTGTTTGCTTAAGCAACAAGGTGGCTGCATATGTAACGAATTGTATTGGTACTCTTGCTCACAATAGGTTCTCTGTCATCAGGGGCGGTTGTGGATGTAGGATTGGGTTCGTTGTACCTGGATGCGGGAATCGGATATCCGCTGGGAATCACCTATAGTGCGGCAGCCGAAGAAAAGGATGTATTTGTCGATATCATCACCCTTAATGCCGATGGGAGCCAGCTTTCAGCACCAAATGAGAACTTTGACATCAAGGTATGAAGAGGG
>NZ_DJGW01000091.1:19296-24024 GCF_002432845.1 Sphaerochaeta sp. UBA5836 | reverse complement strand
TTCTTCCTTGCCCCACTACGCTCAAAGTAGTATCTTAGCTCTGTCGGGCCTCTTTGCCTTGACTATTGGTGCGAAACGACGTATCAATACATGCGTATATACAAATATTTGAGGTATCATGCTACACTTTTATACACCGTCCTTTGCGGACAAACCACTATTCCCCTCGTACAGCAAGTACTTTGCCTACGAGTATTTTTTTTCCTATTCAGTCCTTTGGAAAGAAGCCATCGGATTGACCATCTGCAAAACAGACACCGCTCTGTACATGCACCTGGATGTTGACGACTGCTTCCTTCTCCCCATAACCGACGACCTACCCAAGGCAATAGCGGAGCTTGAAGCACACTGTTCTGAAAGCGGTCAACGCTTTCACCTCGAGTGCGTTCCCTCAGAACAAGCCCTGGAACTTGAGAAGATGGGCTATACCATCGAACATGTGCGTGCACTGGATGACTACCTTTACGAGAGCGAGAAGCTCATACACCTCAGAGGCAGGAAACTGCAGGCAAAGCGAAACCATATCTCCCAGTTCGAGCGCAACTACACCTACTCGGTACGTTCGCTCTCCACCAAGGAGATGCGTGACGAGTGTTATACAATGGCCTCCACCACCTGGGTCGACACCAAGAATAGCAACACCAAGGAAATCCAGGATGAACTGAGGGCGATGCGTCTCGCATTCGACAACTGGGATGCACTTGGCCTTGTGGGCATGCTGGTCTGCGTAGACCATCATCTGACAGCCTTTACCGTTGGTGAAATCATCGACGACCAACTGGCCATCGTACACTTTGAGAAGGGGGACACCTCGTACATCGGTATCTATTCGGTGATCAACCAGCTTTTCTGTTCCCAGTACCTCTCCGATGTCAAATATGTCAACCGACAGGAGGACGCGGGAGTCGAAGGCCTGAGAAAAGCCAAACTCTCCTACAAACCCGACCTCATGGTCGAAAAGTACAGGGTTACCAGACAGTGATCATAGAACGGGCAAGCCAAGAAGATTTTTCCTCTCTCAAGCAACTTTGGTCGACTGTCTTCTCGGAAGACCCGGTCTTTCTTGAGCACTTCTTCTCCACACGGTTTGCCAGCGAGCACATCTTCGTAGCACGCAAGGACTGCAACATTGTAAGTGCCCTGCACGCCCTGCCCGCCCACTACCTGCAACACGGAGCGATTAAGCCATGTTCCTTCATTGTGGGTGCTGCAACGTACGTCGAGTACCGAAAGCAAGGCATCATGGGAGCATTGCTTGCAGCAACGAAGAGGGCATACGACCATCCCATCACGCTCTTTCCTGCAGTCAGGCCCTTCTACGAAGCACATGGATACTTCACCACCTCCTCGGTTCTCTCATTTTCCTTGGAGGGTGTTGTTCCATCCTCGGATGTTTCCATTCCGATCGAGTATTCACAATTGGACAGCCTCTACCGAGCCGAACATGATCAGAGCGGCTGCCTGCTTCGCGATGAGGAGGCCTGGAAGTTCCTGACCGAAGGCTATCAGACACTCTGTGTTGAAAACGGTTATGCATTCATCAGCGAAGGCAAGGCTGTCGAGGCTTGTGCAACCAGCAAGACAGCGGCAACCAGGCTCTTGGCCTTGCTTGCCGGTCACGGGGTTTCAGAAGTGCACGCCCTTGAGAATTCGTTCATTGCCATGTCGCTGAACAGACAAAAAGCAGTGCCCATCCCGATGGGGATGAGCACTGACAAAGCCATGCAAGGTGTGTATATTGCTGAACAATACTAAGGCCTAACGCACGGTAAGTTCAAAAGCATGAGTCCAGCTGTCTCCCCTGTCGTTGGTGATCGTCAGGGTGAAAGGAAGGACCGTACCGGCAGGTGCCGAATCGCTTACAATGAAGCGGAATGTATTGGCCTCGCCGCGAACCGCCTGCTTTGACTTGGTTGCAAAGCGACTGTTGTTCGTACTGGAAAGCCCTGCGGACAGTCGACCCAGCTGAAGCTCACCCTTCAACATCCTGACATATTCACTCTCAGATGAGAGCGTCGCCTTCAGACCTGTGAGGTTCACATTACCCGTATTGGTGTAGGAGAACCCGATACCGATCTGGGTGTTGGTTGGAAGCTTTGTCCGGTCGTAGTAGAGGACAGTTACATCCTCGATTGCAAGTTGCTTCCATAACGCCTCGAAGAGCGCCCCTTTCCCCTCTACAGTATAGGTAGACGGGTCGGTGATGAGCTTTCCTGTCGTGCGGTCATACCAACCGGCGAAAATCGCCGAAGCATCACCACTGGTAGGCGTCGGAACCTCGACCTTGCCTTCCTCAAAGAAGATATCGGTCTTGTTCATTTCGTCGACGAACCTGACCCCGCTCTGGTAGATGGCATAGAGCGTCTGATCGGTATAGCTCATGGTGATCGTCTCCCCTGGCTGATAAGTGACCTCATCAGGGGTCAAACCCCAACCGACAAGTACGCCTAGGCGAGCTGAATTGAGCCTGATCTGGGAACTGTCGGGAAGGGTGATCTCAGACCCCGGCTCGCGACGGATCTGCTGACGATAGCTGTAGCTGTAGGTCTCATCCTTGGCAGAGAAGTCGAGCGTCAGCGACGGCTTATAGTGGGGGCTGGTTTGATAGAGCCATGCAGCATACTCGCTTCGCTCGGGCTCATCAAGGGCCAGAATCCTCTGCAGCAATGCATCGGTCTGAGCGCTGGTCATCTGGTAGCTTGCAAGCCTGTCCAGATTCTCCCAAGCTTCACGGTAGGCATCTCTATCGCCCTTGGCCCGCGCCTGGGTAAGATTCTTGTACGCTTCGTCCTGTTCGCGTACCACCGCTCGCTTCAGGGTATCGATGGACTTCCTCAGATCTTCAAGACTCGTGGCTGTGATATCCGAATTCTGAAGAGCAGCATACTGTTTCTCAGCGGTCGGAGAGGCTGCCAAGAATGCCATTCCAACCAATACAAGTAGACCAATCATCAAGAGTATACGTGTTCGCTTCATAGGCAATCCTCCTTCATCTCTTGTTACCTATTTCTATAGCAACAGAGGGGTAGGAAGGCAACACCTGCAAGCATATCTTCACCTACTCTTTAACTCTTTGAAGAAATATGAAGATGCACCTGCCGGCCATTGAAGGAAAGCAACTCTTCGTTTCTCAGCAATGCAAGCTCCCGGCTCAGGGAAGTGCGTGCATACCCAAGCCGACGAGCAAGCTCGGTCTTGCTCATCGGCAAGGTCACCATATCGCTGCCCTGCTGCAGGGAAAGCTGGCTCAAGTAATCGAGCAGGCTTTGCCTGAGCGTCTGCTCATTGAGCTTGGTTACGGTAAGGCCCAGCTCATAGGTGCGGTCGCTGATGATTTGCAGCAAACCCACCAGAAAATCCGGCTTGGCTGAACACAGGGACAACACCACACTTCTCTTGATCCGTATGACGCTGCATGCTCGGTCGCAAACAACCTGGAGCGGATACTGGTTGTACCTGCTGAAGAGCAAAGTCGCCCCCCAGATTTCTCCTGCCTCAAGCACTCTGGCTTTGAAGACGGTCCCCTGCTCGTCGATGCTCTGCAGCGAGAGCCTGCCTTCCACTATCACATCGAGGGAGGTGCATGCGTCGCCCTGCAAAGCAACCAGTTGATTCTTTGCATAGTGCATGAGCTTCATGCCGCCTTCCTTGAGAAACTGAGACAACTCCTCTTCTGGAAAGCATTGGAACAGGGCAACCTTGGACAGTGAGCGTGCAATTTCCATGCAAACCTCCAAAAGTGTAGCATATGTAACAGTCTATCGCGCTCTTGTTTCCTATACTAGTGGTCTGTAAATCCTATTTCTTTCATTTTCTTCGGCCCAAACGCCGGGTAGCTGCGTTCTCCTCTGTCAGATATCGCAGATATCTTCTCTTCCTTGGCCTTGCTACTCACCATTTTAGCTCGAAGCAAATATACAAGCACTAGACTTTACAGCCCACTAGCTTTACTGCAAGAAGGAGAATTCCATGATTGAAAAGCCCTATACCTACACGCAAAGCAACGAGAAGGTCATAGAGAAACTGATCGGAGACGACACTGCGATGATCAACCACGTAGTGTTGGCACCAGGTGATGCACTACCTGAACACTATTCCGATTCGAACGTCTATCTGGTTGTTGTACAAGGCAGCCTCACGATTCAGCTGGAAGACCAGGAGGCACACTCTTATCAGGCTTCGGTGGTGAATATACCATGCCACATCAAAATGAATATTTCGAATACAAGCAAGCAAGTGTTGGAATTCTTCATCGTAAAGGCACCCCACCCACGGGTATACAAGGCACAAACTCTATGAAAAAAGTACTGCAACGGACCGTTCAGGTCGTATTCCTGGCTCTCTTTGTCTTTTTGCTCATCCAAGGGAAGGTGCAGGTCTGGATGGCAATCTTCGTTGGATCAACAATCCTCGCCCTTCTCTTCTCCCGCTTCTACTGTGGCTGGATCTGTCCCATCAACACCATCCTGAGGCCCATGGCCTACCTGAAGAAAAAGCTGAAGATCAAGAGCCTGAAGACTCCCGCTTTTTTCAAGAACGGAGTATTCAGGATTCTTATGCTTCTGGGATTCTTGGCTGTGATGGTCGTGGTTTTCAGAACCGGCAAAAAGCTTCCCGTCCTGCCATCGCTTGTTGTAGCGGCAGTCTTTCTCTCCCTCTTCTTTGAGGAAGAGCTGTGGCACCATTGGCTCTGCCCCTACGGGACCATCCTCTCCCTGCCGGCAAGGG
>NZ_DJGW01000091.1:8777-19235 GCF_002432845.1 Sphaerochaeta sp. UBA5836 | reverse complement strand
CCAAGCGGGGCCATTGTGAAGGAAGAGAAACACCGGATAGTGAAGAGCGAGTGCCTGGTGTGCCATGAGTGCGAGCGCGTATGCACCAAGGGTGCGATTTCCTACAAATAACAACTACCTCGTGTGGATACTGCAATCAGGGAGAGCAGTTGCTCTCCCTGCCTGTATTTCACCAGCTGTTCTTCTGTTTATTTACTTTGTTTCCTTACGGAAGCAGAGGAACCAGTCAAGGCAGTACTGATTCTCGTCCTTGCTCTCCATGCGCTCCTTGGCCGTCCCGCAGCTGCCGGGGGTGGGGATGATGACATCCTGACCGGGTCTCCAGTTAGCAGGAGTGGCAATCTGCTCCTTGTCGGCCTTCTGAAGGGCGAGCACGACGCGCTTGATCTCGTCGAAGTTGCGGCCGGTGGAAGCGGGATAGAACAGAATGGTTCTCACGACGGCGTTGGGGTCGATGACAAAGACCGCACGAACCGCCTGGGTGGAGGACTGGGACTGGACCATGCCGTACTTGCGGGCGACATCCATCTTGATATCCTCGATGACCGGGAACTTCACCTCAACATGCTTCATGCCGTTCCACTCAAGCTCCTGGATTTTTCTCAGCCAGGCGATGTGGGCATACAGCGAGTCGATGGAAAGACCGACCAACTCGGTGTTCAGGGATCTGAACTCATCAGCCATCGAGGCGAATGTCATGAATTCGGTGGTACAGACGGGTGTGAAGTCTGCCGGGTGGCTGAAAAGGATAACCCACTTGCCCTTGTAATCCTCGGGAAAACTAATCGGTCCTTGGGTGGTAACCGCTTTGAAAGCGGGAGCCTTGTCTCCGATCAAAGGCATGCTGGTACCGGTGTTCTGCATTTCTTCCATGATGTGTATCTCCTTGGGTTTTGTTGTGATATCTGATGAGCTGATAGTAATCAATCTCATTAATAATATCAAGTACTTATTAATAATTTATTTCATTAACTGTAGAGTATCTGTTTTCCAGTGTTCTGTGCCGACAGCTTGTGTTCTTGGAAAACCGTACCCAAGCAAGGAAACCCATGCTACACTTGCCTGCATGGGAAAGAATGTTGGAAGAGAGGATGTTGCAAAGGCGGCAGGGGTATCGGAATCGACGGTATCGCGTGCACTCAACAACTCCCCTCTGATCAGTGAAGAGATCAAGAAGAAGGTCAGGCAGGCTGCAGAGAAGCTGGGGTATTTCCCCTCCCGCACCGCCACCTTGTTTGCGAGCAACCGAAGTTTCGCCATCGGTTTTGTGGTCCCCTTCTACCCATCAATCATGCCCTTCACCCGCCCCTACTTCCCCTCGTTGCTCGATGGCCTGCTGCTGGGAAGCCTTGAACACAACTATACGATCAGCATCGTCTTCGAGAACCATTTGGGCCGGTATCGTTCCTATCAGGAGCTCATCAACAGCCATAGCTTTGACGGCCTGGTCTTCGCCATCACCAAGGACCATTTCCCGGAACTGCAGCCCTTGATTGACCACTCACTTCCCTTTGTCCTGGTCAACAACTATCAACAAGGTGCGGCCAGCATTTATGCGCGACCGGATGTGGGCATGACCAAAGCCTTCGAGCATGCAATTGGATTGGGCCACTCACACATCGGCTACATTACCGGAGACCTGCAGTTCAAGAACGGCAAGGACAGGCTGGCCATGTTCGAGAAATTGGCGGCACACCACCATTGTACGACAACAATCGTTGAAGGTAACTTCTCGCGCAGTTCGGGCTTTGACGCCTTCAGCCAGCTGAGAAACGGGCCGTCATTGGTGATGACAGCCAGCGACCGCCAAGCCTTCGGATTCTTCCAAGCCTGCAGTGAACACACAAAACGGGTGCCGCAGGATATTTCGGTCATCGGATATGACAATTTCCAGCCTGCAAGCACCAGCGCCCCGCCTTTGACCACAGTGAACCATCCCATCACCGAGATGGGAAAAGAAGCAATCCTGATGTTGGTCAGCATGATCGAGCAGGGAAGGGCCGGACAGCAGAAGTGGGCTGATACCGACTTCGTCATCCGCAAGTCCACCACGCGATACGGAGGTGCCTGATGAAACTGATCATGATCGGCTGCGGGGGCATGGGTACCTACCAAGCCAAGAAATTCATCGAACTGGGAGTTGAGTTGGTCGGAGCCATCGACCACAACGACGAGCACCGAAGCCATTTCTGCTCCACCTACGCAGTATCTGAAGCCTATGCAGACGTCGATCAGCTCTCCCGTTTCCAAGGCAGGGCCGATGCTGTCAGTTGCTGTCTTCCCGATGCCTTCCACCATCAGTGCTGTCTGCTGGCACTTCAGCTTGGATTTGCCGTCTTCTGTGAAAAACCGTTGTGTACGAGCCTTGAGCAGGCCCGGCAGCTCGATGAGGCCTCTTTCAATGTCCCCTTCATGGTAAACTTCTCCAAGCGCAACATTCCGGCATTGGCGGCAGCCCAAGAAGTACTCAACACTGGGAAGCTTGGGGCCCTGATGCGTGTTGAGGCAATGTATCTGCAGAGTTGGCAGCAAAGTCATGTATGGGGAGATCCCGAGCAGGATTTCCGATGGAAGTGGCGCCTGCTTCCCTCCCATAATCGGGGTGGGTGTCTCGCCGATTTGGGCAGTCACCTGCTGGATCTCCTCCTGCTCCTGTTTGGATCGGTATGCTTTGTAAAAACCCTCTCTACCGTCACCGACCAGGTATTGATCGAATACCAGGGAGAGCTCAAAGTCGGCAACGATGTTCCCTGCATCCTTGGCTGTTCCTATGCCGACAAGCAATCCGACGATTCGCTGCAGTTGAAGGTTGTGGGAACACAGGCCACCTTGGAGATGAACACCTCACTCGACCGCAAGCAGATTCTTGTTGCTCCTGGTGGGGGAGAAAGCTATCACGTCAGTGCACCTGCACCTCCATCAACCTATCAAACCTTTGTGCGTTGGGTCGATCTGGACCAAGCAGGAAGGCCCAACCTGGAGGACGGACTCTCGGTTCAGGGCCTGCTGGAGGAGATGATCGGATGAGCATTGCAGTTGGAGCCTTGGTTGGTGCCCATGAACTGGACAAAGAGACGCTGAGACTGCTCAAGAAGTTGGGGTTTGAAACACTCTCGATCAGCTTCTGGGAGACCCTTGGAGATAGTGACTTGGATTCTTTGGCTGCAGAGGTACAAACAGCGGGCCTTGAGGTAGCAGCCCTCTCAATCTGGGGCAATCCTTTGCAGAAAGCAGAAACCGCCGAAGGCTGGAAGCGCCTCATCGAAAGTGCATCACGCTTCGGGGATCCTTTTGTAACCGGTTTTGCAGGAAGAGTGCCTGGTGCTTCGGTGGAAGATTCTCTTGTGAGTTGGAAAGCCTTGTTCTCCGAACTGCTGGATCTGGCGTATCAAAACGACTGCAAAGGCCTGCTCATGGAGAACTGCAGACTCGGGGATACCTGGAAGCAGGGCAAGTGGAATATTGCCATCAACGATGATGCTTTCAACCTCCTGTTCTCCACGCTTGACAATGAGAGGCTTGGCCTGGAGTGGGAGCCCTGCCACCAGGTGGAAGCGTTCGTCGACCCGGTTGCCCAGCTCTCCCGGTGGCTGGATAAAGTCAAGCACATTCATGGCAAGGATGCCCGTGTCGACTGGGAAACACTGAAAACCTTCGGGCTGTTTGCCAAGAGAAAAGCCATCCATACCACCCTTCCCGGCCTTGGTGATACCGACTGGCATTCACTCTGTGCTCTGCTCGAACAAGGTGGTTATAGAGGGAGCATTGACCTGGAAACCACGAGCTCCTCCTTCTTTGAGGACATTGAAGGCAAAGTGAAAGCCCTTTCCTACCTCAAAGCCTGCAGGCATTGATGTGTATTTCTTTCTGTCATTTTTCCTTGCGAAAGAGCAAAAACGTGGTACCATAAACTCGTAAAATAGAAATGCACGGGTTTTCAGCATGTTATGCACGTGCGTGCATAGGAGGGACCATGGAACAAATTCCGTACGGAATGATTGGAGGAGGAAAAGGAGCCTTCATCGGTGATGTGCATCGAAAAGCTCTCCGTATTGACAACCTTGCAGTTCTGAAAGCGGGTTGTTTCTCTAAAGATCCTGCAAAGTCAAAGGCCTTTGGGCAGGAATTGGGCATCGACTCTGATCGCTTGTACTCCAATTACCAGGAAATGGCCAAAGCAGAAGCAAAGCGCAGCGATGGCATCAAATTTGCCGTATGCGTCACTCCCAACAACTCCCACTATGACATCTGCAAGGCTTTTCTGTTGGAAGGCATCCACGTTGTCTGCGACAAACCCCTGACCTGGACCATCGAACAGAGCCAAGAGTTGGCCCGGATCTGCAAGGAGAAGGATCTCCTGTTCGGTGTCACGTACACCTATACCGGCTATCCTGCCGTAAAACAGATGCGCAAAATGGTAGCAGACGGCCTTTTGGGAAAGATTCGCTTCGTGAATGCTGAATACCCTCAGGATTGGCTTGCCAACCCCATCGATGAGCATAGTTCGATAGCTCCTTGGCGCATGGATCCAAAGATTTCTGGCATCTCCAACTGTCTTGGGGACATCGGAAGTCATATTGAGAACTTGGTCGCAACCGTCACGGGCCTGAAGATCAAACGCGTTTGCGCCCGGCTTGATTCCCTGGTGGACGGACGTACGCTGGACGACAATGCTTCGGTGATGGTGGAATACGAGGGCGGCTCGAAGGGGCTGTACTGGTCGAGCCAGATAGCCTTCGGCTATGACAATGCCCTCAGGCTCAGGGTGTTCGGAGAAAAGGGCGGCCTCGAATGGGCGCAGGAAGACCCCGACCACTTCTATTTCACCCCCCATGATGGGCCAAAGCAGAAATGGAGCCGCGGACGCGATCAATTCGCAGCCGAAGCGCAGCAATACTCACGCATTCCAAGCGGGCACCCCGAGGGCTTGTTCGAAGCTTTCGCAAATATCTACAAACCTTTTGTCCTCGCCCTGTCCAAGCACCTCAAAGGTGAGAAGTTGAGCGCTTCCGACTTGGACTTCCCCGGTGTGGAAATGGGTCTTGAGGGTGTGATTTTCATCAACAAGTGTGTCGAGAGCAGCAAGAAAGGCTCTGTATGGATCGACATTGAGTAATGAAGGAATAAGGAGAGAGCGATATGGCAAGGATGGTGACGATTTTTACTGGTCAGTGGGCTGACCTTCCCTTTGAAGTGATGTGCAAAACAGTGAGTGAAATGGGCTACGACGGGGTGGAAATCGCCTGTTGGGGTGATCATATGAACGTCGAGAAAGCCGCCAAGGACCCTGCGTATGTCGCAGAGAAGCTGGCAATCCTTAAAAAATACAATCTCGGCTGTTATGCACTGGGCAACCATCTGGCCGGCCAGTGCGTCGGGGATGCCTTCGGCGATCCTCGTCTCGCAGGCTTTGCCCCCAAGAATCTTAGCGGCAATGACCAAGCGATCCGGGACTGGGGAATCCAGCAGATGAAGTATACCGCCCAGGCAGCCAAGAACATGGGGTGCAAGGTAGTGACGGGCTTCATGGGTTCCCCGATCTGGAAGTACTTCTACTCCTTTCCTGCCAATTCAAGCAAGTTGATCGAGGACGGTTATCAGGAGATTCTCCGCTTATGGACACCGATTCTGGATGAGTTTGACAAGCAGGGAGTGAAATTCGCCCTCGAAGTCCACCCCTCCGAGATCGCCTATGACTACTACAGCACCGTCAAACTGCTGGAAACCTTCAAGGGACGGAAAACCCTGGGCTTGAATTTCGATCCCAGCCACCTGCAGTGGCAGGGTATCGACCCCGCACTTTTCTTCCGTGACTTTGCCTGCTCGATCTACCATGTGCATATCAAGGACAGCATGGTCAAACTTGATGGAAGAAGCGGAATTCTGGGTTCGCACCTACCCTTCGGGGACCTGAGGCGCGGCTGGAACTTCGTCTCCCCCGGGCATGGCGATGTGAACTTCGACCTGATCATCCGCGAGGCAAATGCAGCAGGCTACCGCGGACCGCTTTCCGTCGAGTGGGAAGACAACGGCATGGACAGGCTCTTTGGTGCCAAGGAAGCTCTTGCTCTGGTACGAAAGATTGACTTCGATCCTTCGAACGTTGACTTTGACGAGGCAATGGAGAATTGATGAGCGAGCGCGCAACCCTTCTGGAGCTGGAAGGAATCATCAAGGAATTCTCATCCGTACGGGTCCTGGACCGGGTCTCCTTCAGCATTCAGGAGGGGGAGATCATGGGCCTGATTGGGGAGAACGGTGCCGGCAAGTCGACGTTGATCAAAATCATCTGCGGCATCTACCAGAAGACGGATGGAGTCATCCGTCTTGGAGGGAAGGTCACCGAAATCCCCGATTACATCACCGCAAAAAGCCTGGGGATCGGCATTGTTCCTCAGGAATTCAATCTGATCAACTACCTAACGGTCTATGAGAACATCTTTCTTGGAAGCGAGCTGCACAAGGGAATCTTGCTGGACAAGAGTGCCATGCGCAAGGAAGCTGAGGCACAGCTCAACCTGTTGAAGATGCCTCTCGATGTCAACAGGATGGTCAGCGAGTTGTCAGTAGCCGAGAAGCAGATGGTCGAGATTGCAAAAGCGATGATTCTCGATGCCCGGATCCTGATCTTTGATGAGCCGACCACCACCCTTACCGCGGTGGAAATTCAAACGCTCTTCGATTTGATGCGCAAGCTCAAGCAGAAGGGAGTGACGATACTCTTTGTGTCGCATAAGCTTCAGGAAATCCTGGCCATTTGCGACCGGGTAACGGTGCTGCGCGACGGAAAGCTGGTCAGCATCGACCAAGTCAAGGGCCTCTCTTCCCAGATTCTAGCCAAAAAAATGGTGGGGCGTGATTTCAACCAGGTCTTTCCTGAAAAGATCGACAGTACCGGCAAGGACGTGATTCTTGAAGTTGAAAAACTCTGTTCGGGTTCCTTGCTCAAGGATGTCTCCTTTTTCTTGCGCAAGGGGGAGATTTTGGGGTTCGCAGGCCTGGTGGGTGCCGGGCGCACCGAGACGATGGAAGCCTTGATGGGCCTGAGAAAGGCGGAAAAGGGGGCGGTGCGCATCGAAGGCAAAACCGTACGAATCCGTAGCGCCAAGGATGCAGTACGATATGGGCTTGGGTACATCAGCGAGGACCGCCAAGGAAAGGGAGTGGTAATGAACTACGACATTCCCAAAAACATCACCTTGATTTCCCTGAAGGAGAAGTACCTGAGATGCGGCTTGATCGACAAGGCCAAGGAGGCTCAAGCGGCTGAACACTACATGAAGGAGTTCAGGATTGTGGCTGCTTCCAAAAAGTCACAGCTCAGGTTCTTCAGCGGCGGCAACCAGCAGAAGGTCTATCTTTCCCGCTGGATGGATACCGATCCCAAGATTCTCATACTTGATGAGCCGACGCGCGGTATCGACATCAACTCGAAGAAGGAAATCTACGAGTTCATCCACCGCCTTGCACAAGAGCAGATCAGTTGCATCATCGTCTCTTCGGAAATGGAAGAGATAATCGGCATGTGCGACCGGGTCTATGTCATGCGTGAAGGAAGAGTGGCCGGCTGCCTGGAGAAAGGACAGGTCACAGAAGAGAACATTGTGTTCCAAGCAACAGGGATAAAAAGGGTGTAGAGCAAGATGGGTGAAAATAAAATCATTGCATATGTACGCAACTTTCGTTTCAAGGACCACTCGCTGGGGATGGCATTCATCATCCTGGTGATCATCGCCACCATCGTCGGGTGGCCCAACTTCCTCAAATTCAGGAACCTTACGAACATTCTCAGGCAAATATCCTATACAGGCATCATCTCCTTGGGGATGACGCTGATCATCATCTCCGGCGGCATCGATCTTTCGGTCGGGTCCATGACGGCATTCGTGGGAGGCATCTCCATCTTCTTTCTCAACCTCTTCGGCCCGACTTCGACGATGGGAATCGTGCTGACCTTCCTGTTTGCACTGGTCTTCGGCTCTTTCTGTGGTGCGCTGAACGGCATTATGGTCGCCAAGTTCAAGATGGCACCCTTCATCGTTACCTTGGGCACCATGTCCATATTCCGGTCGCTCATCCAGTACTTTTCCAATGCAGGGACCATCCTTTCGGTCAACATGGGGTACGGCAAATTGGGAAGCAGTTCGATCCTCGGACTGCCGACTCCCGTATGGTTCTTCGTCATCGTAGGCATCATCCTGCATATTTTGCTCAACCATACCAGTTTCGGGCGGTATATCTGTGCTACAGGCAGCAATGAGCAGGTGGCCAAGTATTCGGCCATCAATGTGGCTGTAATCAAGTTCTTTCCGTATGTCATCACCGGATTCACGGTAGGAATTACGGCAATCATGTGGTCGAGCAGGCTGAACTGCATCAATCCAAGCGATTGTGCGGGGTATGAAATGGATGCCATTGCAGCAGCGGTCATCGGGGGGACGCTGATGAGCGGCGGCAAGGGCAGCATCATCGGCACCATGATGGGGGCCGTGATGTTGGGCATCATCAACAACATGCTTGTCATGGGAGGCATCAGTGCCTTCCTGCAACAGGCTGTCAAGGGTTTCGTGATTATTGTTGCGGTACTGCTTCAGTACAACAACGGTAACAAATAAACAGGAGGATTGGAAATGAAGAGAGTATTGGTAATTGTTCTTTGCTTGGTCTTTTCGGTAGGCTTGGTCTTTGCCCAAGGCGTTTCTGAACCAAAAGAAAGTGTTCCGAAGATCGGTATTGCAGTACCTTCTCCCGACCACGGCTGGACCGGCGGCATTGGCTGGTGGGCTGACAAGGCAGTGAGGGAACTCCAGCAGAAGTATCCCGGCAAGTATGAGTTCAAGGTCCTCCATGCCGACGGCTACGCAAAACAGATTTCCGATATCGAAGACCTGATGGTCTGGGGTATGGATTATCTGGTAGTCCTTCCTCACGAGTCCGCCCCGCTGACTCCTGTGGTGAAGGAAGCTCATGCTTCTGGAGTGAAGTGCATCGTTGTTGACCGTGGATTGACCGACACCACCTTCGGGTATGTAAACCTTGCCGGCAACAACCACGAAATGGGCAAGGTCTCCGGCGCCTTCGTACGTGATTACATGAAAGCCAACAAACTGACCAAGTATGTTGCAATGGGCGGCATGCCGGTCGTCATCGATGGAGAGCGCATGAACGCATTCTTCGACGAGATGGCCAAAGAGCCGACGCTGATCAACCTCGCCGGCGGCAGGAACTATGATTTCGCCGACTGGTCCACGCAGAAGGGACTTGAGCTGATGGAGAACTACATCCAGAAGTATCCAGAGATCCATGCTGTCTACTGCCAGGACGACGATGTCATGATCGGTGTCCTGCAGGCCATCAAGGAGAGCGGCCGCAAGGATATCAAGCTGGTATTCGGCGGTGCAGGATCGAAGGCTGCCTATGAGATGATCATCAACAACGACCCGTTGGTAAAGGCAACCGCCACGTACCACCCGTCCATGGTCTATGATGCGATCATGTACTGCCTCGATGTGGTTGAAGGCAAGAAGAGTGATGCCTTCCATACCGCCAAGTCTCCTACCGCCGTAGTGCTTCCTTCGGTGTTGGTCGACAAGAACAACGTCATGAATTTCTACGACAAGGACTCTGTTTTCTAGATCGGATGAGCATGCATCACCTTTTTCAGGCTGTTGGAATTCCAACAGCCTGTTTTCTTGCAACCAAGGCAACTCCCTAATGCTTTTGGACAGAAACATCAATTCTGCTGGAATTATGAGACAGGCTCCCCTATCATGTATTGTTTTCATCGATTGAAAAAAAATACATACTACACATTGATGCACCGATAGCGTTTGCACAGATAGGAAAACTCTTGTTATGCAATCCTTTATATGGGTATTATATGAAAAAGGAAAGGAGACATACCCTATTAAAGAACAGAGCATTACTCGACGATTCATCATCGGTTTGGTGCTCATCCTGATTGCCCTCTTGGTCGTTGGGTACATCAAGTTGAGCTTGACCACCCACGCGATTGAGACCAATCGCGAGCTCAGTCATACCTATGATGTCATCACCGAAACCAAGAGCTTGATGCGAACCTTTCTCAATATCCGCATAGCCGAACAAGGCTATCTATTAACCGGTGACCGGCGCTATTTGCAAGAGATCGGAGTCAGCGCCTACTCCTTCGACCAACACCATACCAAACTGAGCATACTCACCCGTGACGACGAGGTGCAACAACAGCGCTTGGAGAAATTGAAGACCGCCTTCGATGAATTAATCGTCCAAGCAGTACAGCCGATGCTTGCATTCCGTGACACCGTTACCGGGGAGGTGTCCACATACTTTGAGAAGGATGAACTCAATCACCTGATGGAAGTCTCAAAAACCATCTCCCGGGAGTTGGAAACAATCCTCGACGAGATCGAGAAAAGCGAATATGAACTGCTGGCAATCCGGCAGCAGGAAGTAGAT